>CALBGF010000001.1 GCA_937893635.1 uncultured Mollicutes bacterium
TTCATAAAAGTATCCCATGCTTCTTTAAAATCATCTGTACGATTTTTATTGAAATACGCTAATTCTTTAGCATTATAAACATTAAAGCCATCGATAACATCAACATCAAAGGATTTTTTATAACTGCTAACACTTGCTGTGTCTTGAATATTAGGAGTAACATTTATTCTAAAAGATTTTCCAATTGCATTTTCACTAAAATTTATTTTTGCAGATTTACTATCAACATTATCAGTATATCGCTCAATATTAACTGGACTACTTATTCCATTTTTTATTTCTTCTAATGAAATAGTAAAAGAATAATTTTTCTCTGTAATCTCTAAAGCAATTTCATCTGAAACTGGTTTATGCTTATCAGTATCAAGAAATTTTAACTTTGGTCGAACATCAAAATAATTATCATCTCCAACTAAATAGTTATTAGTTAAATTCATAAAATTATTATTTTCGGTTTTATTTTTATTGTTACTGAATTTTGTAAAACTTTCTTTTTGTTCAACGCCAGTTAAAACATAATTGCCTAAACCAGAAGTGCTATTTGATGTTTGATTCGATACACTTCCTGAATTATCACTGCCTGAGTTATCACAACTTGCAATTCCGCCCATTACACCGAATAAAGTAGTCGAAATAGCTAAAATTTTAAACTTGTTTTTCATTTTTTTCTCCTTTTAATAACACAATAAATTAATCTTTTTTTCTAGATTTTTTCCATCTGTAGATTGCACATAAATATCTAATGAATATTTTTCGTTAAACTGAACAATTAAACTATTATCATCGTTAGAAGTAGTTAAACTAATAGTTTCTGGTGTATCTTCAGCTACATAATATCTTACACGAGTATTTGTGGCATCTACTGGCATTACTTGACTTTGAATACCTATTTTTATTTCTTCACTATATGGAAGATAATAAAAATAATCATAATTGCCTATATCTTCTGTCTCAAAAACTGCATCTTTTATTGAAGTAATAGTACATACAATATCTTCAACGTATTTGACTTCATCAAAAATTCGCATTTTTATACCCATAACTCCAACTATAACGACAGATATAATATAAACTAATCCAACTAATAAGACAACCGATTTTTTCAAGATAATCACTACCTTTCATAATAATATGCTTTTATTTTCAATAAAAACATCATTAAAGAAAAGCCAAATAAGGCCGTTGAAATCAATAGAATTTTTACTGCTGCCAAAACAAATGCCCCAGTTTCTAAATTAGATTCATTAAATAAAGCAAAAGAAATAAAAGCAATAGCAAAAGAAATTATAAATCCTACAATTGTTGATTTGTTTTCATTAGGATTTGATATTTCTTCTCCTACTGTAGCGTATTGTTCATTTTGCGGATTCATAATATCTAAAGTTGCACTATAAAAAATATGACCATATTGGATTAATAAAATAGATAATGCTAAAAACAAAGCTACTAATAGTTCCATATGTGAAAATTTTGCAAAAATTAAAACTGAAATTGTAATAGAAGGCACTGAAAATAATAAATTAAATAACAATTTAGATATAAGTGGCGTTAACGGATTTATTGGCTTAGTTTTCTTTATATATCCAGCACGTCCTTCTTTACTATATAATGTTGCTATCATGCTATTACTAGCAAGTAATGGTAATAATATTAACAAAATATTAAAAGCATATGTCATGATAACGCCGCTAAGTTTAGTATTCATTGCCGCAAATAAGTTGTTAAGCAACAATATCAATATTGGTGTAATAATATATACAGATATATAATTTCCTGAAAATTCAATTGTTCTAAAATTGATTTTAAATTCTTTATTTACAAACGATATAAATGGTTTATGGACCGTATTTTCAATTTCTTTATCGATTAAATTTTTATCAAATTCAAATGATTTTGTAAGCATGTTAAAGAAAATAGGTTTAATTACCAAATAAGATAAAGCGATTAATAAAATTATCAAAGCTACAATAACTAACATTGCTAATAAGGTATTTAAGTCCATATAATAATTTAAACTACTGGAATGGTAAGAACCTGTTATTACATAAACCAAATAACATATTGGACCAACTTGATTTTTAAATATTCTGAAGAAATTACTAATTGCTTGCCTAATGGCAGGCCATTGATGTATTAAATCAATATTTTCTGGTATTAAGTCAATTAAGAATACCGCTAAAAAGATTGCTAATCCAATAAATATTAAAACCATTACAGCTTCTATAATTGGATATTTTTTAAAGAGTCGACCAATATATAATACTGGTATTGATAAAAAGGAAGCAACTAAAACAGGCAATAGAATAATAAACAATAATGGTAACCACATCCAGAAAAATGGAACAATAGTAATTCTTCCAATATTAAAAGTACAAATTAAAAATGCCAACGTTACTGGTATTAATAAGCTAAAACTCTTCTTTATTTCATATACATAATAAACTATTAATTTAGAAAAAAACAAAACACCGCTAGATACAGGAAATGTAGTTAAAACCTTATTATCATCAGCATAGTAAAGACTTTTCACTAATCCTGATGTACATGAAATTATCGAAAGTAACAACATAATACAATAAAAAATTATCATAATATCGATTATTTCTGATGCATAAAACAAGCCGAAAACACGAGCATAATTTAATACCAAGCTTGCGATAACAGTAATTATCAAAAACTTCACAATACTTAACACTATTGTTTGAATACGTTTTTTCTTATCTTTCAACCAACTGAAATCAAGCTTGTCTCTTATTTGCATTAAAACTAGAGCTTTTAATTTTTTCATTTTACTTTTCCTCTAGTTTCTCGCCAATTGTTTCAAGATAAAACTCTTCAAGCGATTTTCCACTTTGCTCAATTTCATCTACTGTTTTAACACATAAAATTTTACCTTTTTTAATTATTGCTATTCTTTGGCATAATTTTTCAACAATATCAATAATATGTGAACTAAAGAAAACAATATTTCCTTCCGCGGCATGTTGTTTCATACATTCTTTAACTTGGAAAATGCTTGTTGGATCTAACCCTGTTAAAGGTTCATCAAGAATCCAAACTTTAGGGTTATGAACTAAAGCAGCCATAATAGTAATTTTTTGTTTCATACCATGTGAATATGTTTTAATCTTATTATCAATAGAACTTTCTAATTGGAATAACTTAATATATTTATTTAATCTTTCATCGCGGTCTTCTTTTGATACTTCATAAATATCCGCTATATAGTTTAGGTATTCCCTACCAGTTAATTTCTCGTATAACGCATAATGATCTGGTACGAATCCTATTAAACTTTTAGCTTGAACAGGTTGTTTTGCACAATCAAATCCGCATATTTCAATATTACCTTCAGTAATAGGTTGAATACCAACTGTGCTTTTAATAATAGTAGATTTACCAGCACCATTAGGTCCTAAGAATCCAAATATTTCTCCGCCATAAACTTCAAGATTAGCATCCCTAACAGCATATACTTTACTTGAAGCATATTTTTTAGAAAAATGTTTTAATTCGAATTTTACTCCAGCATCTTTATCCATAGGTTCATCTAAGCTCCTTCCGTTAAGCGCAGATTTAAGCGCTAATTGATCTACTTTAATTGCTTTTAATTTTGTCATTAATTCATAATGTGAATCAGCAATATTAAATCCTAATTCATATACAAACCAAACCGCTATACCTAATAACACATATACAATGAAGAACGCTAATTGATATGGTGGGTGGAATGTTAAAGTATATTTTCCTACTTTAAACGAAGCCGTAATATTAAATAAGTTTTCTGCCCAAGTACCTAATTTATCAGCAATAAAATCAGAGTTAATAAAGAAGTAATCTACTTTGTGTCCCATTGCGGAAAATAACACATTCATAAATAAAGCAATTACGAAATACCCAAAGAACCACGCCATTGAATAATAGAATTGTTTTAATTTTGGCCTTTGGAATTGTTTTAAAGCCACACATAATAATGGCATTCCAAATGCAATTGTATGATTATACCAGAATTGGAATATTGTTGGATCCATAGCATTTAGCAAATCTGAGTAATTTGGCATTAACATTGCAAGTAATGCGCCTAACACATTAATAAAATATGTGAAATAGAATAATCTTTTTGGTTTAAATATTAAGCATATTGGCATTAAAAACATCGCGGTATTACATAAATGGAATGGCCAAGACCATGGTTCTAATAATGAATCATACTTATAAAAAGCCATGAATCCAATTAATGTACCTAGTGATACAATATTTAATGCAAAATGAATAACATCTTTATGTTTGTTTCTAAGTCCAAAATACATTCCAAATGGGAAAATTAAAACTGTAACATATAAAACCAATCGATGAGCAAAATTAATGTCCATAATATGAATCAATGAACTTATTTCACCAAAAACACTACGCATAAAATATGGCGGTAATGTGGCAATATTAATTAGTAAAAATGAAATTATTATTGTTAAAATATCTTTCTTTGTTACTTTTCTTAATGAATCATATTTATTATATTTCATTTCTTCAACTAGTTCTCTTTCGAAAACATTAATCAAAATATGTTTATTAATTTCTCCATCATTAGCATTGATAGTAATAACAGCTTTACCTTTTTTATTAGCTTTTATTTTCATATCCCCATCATTTTTTTCTTCAAAACTAATAATATTTGGATTACTGCTTGTACAGACAAGGTTTTTAAGTTCAAAGTTTCTTGGTAAAAATCTTGATTTAACACTTAAATTAGAGCCAAGTGCTAAAAGCGTTGGATCTTTTTCTTTGAGTCCACGAGCAAAAGCATTTTTAAACCAATAATAAACAGATAACGCTAATCCAAGTCCAATTTCAATTGGATAAAGGATAGATAATAATGATACTTTTCCTAATTCATTATAAAAGCCAAATCCTTGTGACATAAAAAGGATTTGTTCCATAAAGCCACCGCATAAAACAAAAATTGGTAAAGCCACAAACTTAACCAAATATTTCATTGTTCTAAAATGGTAAAAAGGGCGCATTGTTACAAGCAAAATAGCGGTTATTTCAAACCAAATAAGGAAATCCGCTATTACACCTAGAGTGGGATTAATTATTGGATTTATAGCCGTTGTGATATTGATAAATTTGCTTGTATCGCCAAAAATTTGTACATCTTTAAAGCACATAAAACGCACAATAAAAATCACTATTAACAAACCAGTTAATATCTTACCAACTATTAAGTTTTGCTTATCTGGAAATAAGAAATGCACAAGCAATGCTATTCCACCAAACACTATCAAACTAATTGCAACTAATAAATAAGACATAGTTACCTCCATAAAATAGACTTATAGTCTATTGCTTGAAGTCCTAATTATTCTAACATAATTTATTTTTAAGTCAACAAAGCATAAATTATCAATATGTCAAGTTAAACAAATTACCTACAAAAGTTGAAAAAAGCACACGAGTATTTTAGGGCCCTTTTTTAGCAATTAATAAGAGCCCATTTATAATCGTGTGCTTTTTATAATCGTGTGCTTAATAAATGATTATTTCTAAGCTTTAACTATTCTTAAAATTGGGATAGACCAAGACGGACTTGCATTCACACACATTAATGTGTATTTTACGCCATTAAGTTCAATAACTGTATCTTCCATATTATTACCATTAACATCACCATTATTATTGCCATAATTACTTCCATTAACTTTTAAATGTGGGAAGAAATTCTTAACTTCAGATGTAGCCTCTATTAGATTTGTTACATCAATCTTAATAGTGTATAAATCGTAATTGTCATCATAAGTTTCTTTTGTTATTGATTGGCGTGATTTATCAGCAAAATCGATATAAATGACATCAGTCGATGCTTCAAATCCAAAGCCTTTATATTTAAGAATATAGTATACATGTTCATTTTCTAAAGTAAGATCAAATTCAACTTTTCCTTTAGCATATTCTAAAAATTTATCATTAACTTCTAATGTTCTAATTCCCCAAACTGCACCTACTGTGTAGACTTTTCTATCTAATACAGCATTATTTTGTAATACTTTTACAGAAGATGATACATTAGCACTATCCTTGTGATTGAAATAAACCTTACCGCCATCACCAGTACCATTTAATATTTCAGCATTTGTCACATTAATCTTTACTTCAAATGTATGATTGTTTTCATCAATAGAAACTGTTTGCTTACCATCATCAAGATTTTTAGTTGCACCTTGCGCTTTTAAATCAAATGCAGGGAAAGTATCATTGTTGGTATATGCATAAGATTTACCACTAATAAAATAGAAAACTTGGTTTGCACCATTAACTTCTTCAACTTTAACACCAACACCTTCGATGTCTAAATTTAAATATCTTTCAACTTTTAAAGAAGCCATATTATATCTATTAACAATTGAATATTTTGTTATTCCAAGAACAACCGTAGCATTATCCGTATCAACAGATTTATAAAGCAAATCAGAATCACCATTTCCTGCATGGCTACCATTAACATTATAACCTATACCATTAACAAAGAAATGTGGCATACCTTGTTCAGATTCTAAAGACATAAGTGCTACATCTGTAACATCAATAGAAACTTCAAAAATATTTGTTTCACTATCTTTTGTTACTTTGTATGTGCCTTTTTTAGCATAGTCGCTTCCTGAAACCATGATATCTAAACGAAGTTGATCATAACTATATCCAGTTGCGTATCCAGAAACATAATATAAAACTCGTTCATCAACAGTCTTAAGTCCTATTTTTTGTAATTCGAATGATTTTGTCGCATTAGTAACACTTAATACTGGCATATTCCATGTAGAATTCTCTCCAGTTGTACAAACAATAGCGTAATTCTTATCTCCTAGTGAGACAGATTTTCCATTACTAGATTGATCACTATCTTTAATATCAGACTTTTTACCTTTTATAGAAATATGCGGAAATAAGAATGTTTCATCTGTTGGTATCTCAGTTACATCTGTTAAAATTTTGAAAGTATTATTAACATAATCAATTGTCACTGTTTGATTGCCTAATGCATAATCCTTACCATTTCCATATAAATCATGCGAAATATCACTTTCTTCATAACCAAAGCAACTTCCTGTTACTACATAATAAACTCTGCTATTGATAACTTCGACATTAAACAATTCGCATTTTAAATAACGATCTTCATTTAAAAGAGTATCTAAAGAAGTTGTACGTGTAATAGTTGTCTCACCATTAACACTTAACTCAACAGTAATATCTTTTTCTTTATATATACTGCTTTTTGCAAATTTAATAGTATAACAACTCCAATAATAATTACCCGCAAATTGAGTATCCGTTGATAGCTCGCTTCCGTCATAATAATTAACTTCACCATTCGCAGAAATTCCTTTATAAAGAGTATAAGAATATATTACATTATCATCAATTCCCGCTACGACCCTTTTATAACTAAGTGAAGTAACATCGCCTTTTATCGCGGTGGCAAATCTTAAATAATAAGAACCATCATTCTTATCAAAAGCATATTGAGTATACATAATTGAACAATCTAATGCTGAATCAACATTACGTGCTTTTACATTAACTTTTTCAATACCGCTTTTTTCATTTAAATAATCTTCAGTTGATTCAACAAAGTCTTTTGTTAAATCATTAGGGATATCATCTTTATTAATTAAACTACTTATAAAAGTGAGAGATAATAAACCTATAATTGGAAAAACAATTTTCTTTTTCATATTATAATTCCTCATCATAATTTCCGGTAATTTCATTATTACCATCAATTCTTTCTATATTTGAAGTTAAAACTATATCTTCTAATACAACATCTTCTAATCTAACATTGGGTTGTTTATATTCTTTCTTTTCCATAGTTAATTAGTCCTTTCTTAAAGTGTTTTGTTTAATTTGTTTAGATTGCATTAAATCATTAATTAACATTAAGGCACGTTTTAACGCTAATGGAGATTTAATTTTTATCATGGTCGGTGTTTTTTCATATATCTTTTTGTTTTTTTCATCTTTAACAGGAATTGTTGCTCCTTGATAATCATTTGGTTCAAGAGCAAGATGTAATTTTAATGTCTTACCCACAAGTGTTATCTTCGCTAATTCTTCTTTTTCATATTTGAATACTTCACCAGCAATAGATATACGGCTAGTTAATCCATAACTTAATAAATGATTTTTTATTTCGTTATAATATCCCTTTATTTCTTCGTTTGCCGCATCTATTTTTTCGCTAAATGGTTTACGAATAAATACTGTTTCAGTTTCATCATCACTTTCTAACACTTCTTCTTCATCAATTTCTTTATTAGATAAAACGTTGTTTATGATAGTAATTTTATTTTCTAGATTATCAAAATCTTCTTTAAAATCTCTATTTTCTTTTAAACTACGTTTTTTAAGAATTTTTAATTCATCTTTGTAATCATTTAATGCTTTTTGTAAAACATCAATTTTATTATTTATTGAAGAAATTTCTGTCGAATAATCCATTAATGCTACATTTTCATTTGTTAAATATTTTTTCTTTTTAATGAGAGCAAATATGAAATAAATTTCTAAACCTACAACAATCACATTTATACCAACAAGTGCTGGAATCCACCATCTAAACACACCTTTAGATTCTTTTATTCCAATATCTTTTCCTTGATTCCAAGTAGTGTAATAAGTATTGCAAATTGTGTATAAAAGATTATGAGCAGATCTTCTAGCACAAACCCAAGATGAATCTAATTTAGTATTAATACCATTATTACAACGATTAGCAGGATTTAACCAAATATCATTACCGGCATGAAGTCCTTGATTTACTGGCATATCCCAGTCACCTTGGCACCAGTCAGTAATAACCACGCCTTTAAATTTCCATTCTTTTCTTAAAATTCCTTGAATTAATTGATAGTTTCCACCTGTCCAAGTTGCGCCTAAACGATTAAACGCTGTCATCATTGCTGTTGCGCCATTTTTAACTGCTATCTCGAATGGGCGTAGATAATTTTCACGTAAATTTTGTTCAGTTAACCAAACATTAAGTTTTCGTGGGTTAGGTCCCATTTCACTAACAACAAAGTGCTTTAAGAAACAATAAACGCCATTTTCTTTAGCTCCTTTAATAACCCTAGCAGCTAAATAGCCAGACAATACACCATCTTCACTATAATATTCAAAGTTTCTTCCATTAAATGCTGAACGATGTAAGTTCACGCCCGGAGCGTAAATACCATTTATACCTGTTTCGTAACCTTCATTACCAAAACATTCCCCCATTGCTTCAGCCATTTGTGTTGACCAAGTTTGACCGAGCAATGTTTCATTTCCAAATCCAGTCCATTTTGACTTTTTATCACCTAATGGGCTATTAACAGAAATATTAAATCCAGCTGGTCCATCATAATCAAACATAGAAATCTTACCAATGCTTGCCGCTGCATCATTTCCATAACCACTCGATTCAACAAAGTTTTGTAATTCTTCTGTTGTTAATTGATCTAATAATGTTTCCCATTCTGCGGCATTATAATCGGCACCAAGTTTAGAAACTAAATCTTTATTCCAAACAAGGTTCTTTTTACTTTCTAAATCACTAAGTGAAGCTTTTGAACCATCTTCTTTAGTAACTAATAATAATGGACTATCACTACTCTTACCTTGAACTGGTTTTTCTTGTCCTTCATAAGCCAAATACTCTACATAGTTATTGGCATAATCTAAAATTGATTTAATATCACGGTTTTTTTCTTTTGTAAGAGGGAAAGTACTAGCAAAATCATTACGTGATAAATAAGTGATTTTTTCGCCAGCATTACTTCCATCGATTGGACAATTAGCGTAAGCTGAATCGTTAATGTATTTTCCAGATTCATCAAATTCACCATATCTATTACTTACAATCGCCCCAGTTTGAGGATCACGATTATAAATAATAGTCTTATCACATTGTAATTTGATAGTGTTTTTATTACCATCAACAAGGCTATGTGAATTTTTCATTAATTGAATTTGATAGTCTCCGTTTTCAAGTTCATAACCTGCAAAGCCATTCTTGTTTTTATCGTAAGCATCGTAACTTGCCATATCATAAGCGGAGAATGTCAATTTATATGTTTTTGATTCATTTTCTTTTAGTGCATCAGTTTTACGGAACGCTACTAAATTCACCGCGGATTTTTCAATTCCGCCTTTAGTATAAGGAGCAGTATAGTATAATTGAATAACATCTTTTCCTTCTACTTTAGATGTATTAGTAACTTTAACATCAACTTCAATTTGTGTTGCTCTTTGTAGTCCCGTTCCATTAGTGGATAATTTATATCCAACAATTTCTTGACTAAATGTGGAATAACTTAATCCATAACCAAATGGAAATTGCACAATATCATTATAATTTTTTGATAAAGTATCTTGAAAATAATTTTCTTTATCCGCGGTTTCATACCACTTATACCCAACATAAATATCTTCAACATAATGAATATGGTCACCATTTCTTAAAGCATTAACATAAGATGGATCCATTGTTAAATCATATGGGTATGTATCTGTGAGTTTTCCACTAGGATTTACTTGTCCTTTTAAAATTCGTGGAATAGCAAGTGTTCCTGATTGTCCCGGATAGTTAACTAATAATGCTGCATCAATTTTTTCATTATTAAGGAAACCTAGTTCCATTTGATTGCCGGCATTAATTAAAATAATTACATTTTCAAAATTATCTGAAACTAAATTTATTAATGATTCTTCTTCGGTTGATAACTCCAAATAGTGGCGATCATCATCTTTAGCACTAGGATATTTGCTTTGAGTAAAAGGAATATCAATACCTTCACTTCCAAAGCGAGAAATAGTAACAACCGCTGTGTCAGAAAAATCTTTAGCATTTGCTAATAAAGTTTTTCCGTTTGTACCAGATTTATTATAAAAATCAGTATCTGGATCACTTAAAGTAGTCGATCCATTCCATCTGCTACTTCGAAAAGATTTATAAGCATCTAATAATTCTGTATTTACTTCAAATCCTTCTTTTTCAAAAGCACTTTTTAAAGTGACTTTCTTTTCTTCATTAATTGTCGCAGTAGAACTACCTCCACCAGATAAGAAGAAAGCACTATCGATACTTGACCAACCAAATAAGTTGATTTTTGTTGCTGATTTATCTAAAGGAAGGCATTTGTTTTTTAATAAAACCATTCCATCTTCAGCAATTTTTTGTACTGCTTGATCATTGTTTTCAAGTGTTAATTTTGTATCTTCGCCAGAGAAGTCTGTTCCTGATCCACATAACATTGTGGTAATTACTTCATTGTATCTTGAGCAAAAATAATTACCAACAATTAATGCAACAAGGAAAACAGAAGTAACACTTAATCCAATTATATTTTTTAAATTCTTTTTCATAATATACCTCTTAATTCATAAAAGAAACTGTTAGCATTCTAATATTTAATGTAGCAACGCCACCCCATGCATTAGTGTAATTACCAGTTGTCTTTGCATTTAAAATTGTAAATTCAATGACATTGTCACCAACTGTTAAGTCAATATTGCTAGCAATTGTTGACCAAGAATATTGGTTCATTGCCCAAACAGTACTTGATATACCTAATTCTTTATAATTATCTGGTAATTTATGTCCATTAATTTTTGCATTAGTGTTAGACGCTACTTCTTTAAAATCACTTGATCCATTTTTAACCTTTATTGTTAATAATTTATCAACATCCATATCCATAGTTTCTAAATAGAATCCATCTGTGTTTTTATTATTTCCATTGCAATATAATGAGCCTGCTAATAAAGACAAATTAACTTTGCCACTAATTTCTGAATAAATATGGAAAGCAATTGTTGCACCAACTTCAACATTTGATATATCTGAACTTCCTTGGAATTCCCATTTTCCATTTTCCATCATTTCAGCTTTTTCAACATAATATTTTTCCGTTGTATTAGTTGGATCTTGTCTATTTTTACCTGCAACTGAATAAGATTTATGAATTGTTACATCGAATGTAGCGCTTAAGCCTTTGAATGTAATAGTTATTGTTCGAGTTTCTACTGTTAAAGATGGGGAAGATAAATCTAATGTTGTAGTTGTAGTAGTTATATAATTTGAAACATCAACTTCGTTACATACGCTACAATTAGCTATAACTTCAATTCCATCTAAAGATAAAGTGTCACCGGAATTATAATCAAGTTGTGTTGGCTTATTCTTAATAATGAGCGATGTAAAGGTATGCTCGCCAATATTCTTCTTTTCGCCACATAAACTACATTCATGCCAGTGATTATCCTTGTCACTTTGATAACCTTCAATCCAATTATGAGCATGAGCTACAGTAATATCAACTTTTGTTGATACTCCCATATATGAGATAACTACTTCCTTATCAGTGGCTTTTAAAGCATCGTGAGAATAAGTATAGTTTGTAATAATTTCACTACTTAAATCATCGTAATAAGCTTTAACTTCCATACCTTTGTTATCAAAAATTTCACCAATTGCATAAGTTGTTTTATCTGGTTGTTTTGTAACTTCTATTTTTGTTACTTTCTTTTGACCTTCAATATATTTAGCAGTTAAAGATTTAATTGCAAAATAGACTTCTCCATATCTTTGATTTTGGAAAGGATCAAGCACATGATAAAATTCATTAACATCAATTTCGATAATGTTGTCACCTTTCTTTAACCATGTATCAATAAAATCAACATTCACAAAATAAGGAGTCCAGTTACGAGATAACATTTCTCCATTTTTATAATTAGCTGGTAATAATCCTTCTTTTACTTCAACATTTAATCCATTAACTGTTACTGATGTCGCTTTATTCAAATACATATCTGATGTCCAACCTTTATCTGGACGAGTAATGTTATATCCACCAGCGTTAAGAGAAATGCTAGCATATGAATCTTTTTCAGAATAAATATGTATTCTTACTTTTGCTAAAGCTTTAATAGCATCTATACCTTGTGCAGTTGATAAAGTATAAGAATCAATTGTAACTTCTTCGTTCCAATTTGATGGACTATAAGATTTTACTTTATTGGCTGGCTCCACGAAGAATGGTAATTCACTAGTGGCTTCCTTAACAGTATCGTTTTTACTATACTGATCAAACACTACAGAAATACCTTCATATCCTTCGACTTTAAACGAAGTCTGAGCATCCAAATATTTTATTACAATATTATGTTCGCCTTTACTTACTACATAACGATTAGGATTTTCAATAAGAATGTTATTTTCATATAGTTCAAATGAAGTAACTTCTCTACTTGTACTATCACCATAATTAGCGGTAACTTTAATTAAAGATAAATCAACAATATCATTAACCACTACAGAAGTCTTAATACCTGAAGTATCAACATCTAGACTTGTAATAGAATTAGTGTTGACTTTAATGTCTAAATCCACTGATGCATTATAATAAGTGAGTGTAACTTTTTTATCTGTAGCTTTTAATGGACCTGATGGTTCAATTGAATCAAGACGATATCCTCCAAATTCTTCCTCTTCTCCATCATTCCAAATAGCTTTTAGTCTTAATCCCGTGTAATCAAAAGTTTCTCCAACATCGTACTCTAGTTTCGTAGGATAATTGATAATAGATAAAGAGGTAACTTGATAATCATCAATATCAATTGGAGCGCTAGGTTTAGTTGAAGTTTCTGAATTGTTTCCCTGACTATGATTATTGTTATCACAACTACTTAATCCGATAGCTAAAGGCACAATCAAGCTAATTAACAAACCTTTTAGTAATTTTCTTTTCATAGCAAAAAATTCCTTTCATACACTGATACAATAAATGAAAGCGGTTAGAATAGGAATAATACTCACTGATTATGTTAAAATTACCACTTATTTTGCTTACTAGTTGTTATCTATTTTCTCTTGACTAGGGAAAAGAATAGCTAAAGAGAATATATCCTCACGTTTAGTAATTTTTAAATCGCCATGATATTTATCCACAATCATCTTGATTGATTTCATACCAAAGCCATGATAATCTTTATTACTTTTTGTCGTAACTGGTAAGTTATCCTTACCAATAATTAATTCGCCTGTATAATAATTCTCAATACTTATTGATACTAAAGAATAAACATTACGCACAATCAAATTAATTTGTCTTTTATTACTATCTTGTATTTTCATAACTGCTTCAACAGCGTTATCAATTGCGTTTCCAAATAAACAATATAAATCAGAATCTGCAATAAAACTTAACTTTGAACAATCCGCCAAACAAGATAATTTAATATTTGCTTTTTGGCATAATAAACTTTTCTCAGTAAGAATTAAATCTAATGCTTCATTACTTGTACGTACATTGGAGTCATAGATATTAATAATTTCTTCTAATTCATTAATAGTATCTTTAGTTATGTTACCTTTTGCTGTATGTTCACGAATTTGATGTTTTAAATCATGACATTTTAAATTAATTAAATCAACATTCTTTTTGTTATCTTGATATCTAATTTTTGATTGATGCAATAATTGCGATGTAATTTCTAATTCATTTTTTAATCTACGATTATCCATAACGAAAAATTGTAAATATAATACCATCAAACAACTTAATAAATTATAAATACCTATTACGACATAATAAACACGATTGTATTGCATGTGTAAATATGTGATTATTGAACTTAAAATGATATTAATAAGTAAAATTAGTGAGGCAATTAATAGTAGCGATTTATTATCAATTCGTATTTCATAGTTGGATATTTTTTTCCTAAAAACAAAATAGAAAACTAAATAAACAACTAAATGAACTTCTAAATAAGTCATCACTTGGATAACTCTTATACCTGGATCACTTAAATCAATAATTTTGTTACCATACATTCCCAAAGTTGATGGATCTGCTAATTCAAAAAATCTAGCAATAAGAGCGTATAATTCATGGGAAAAATGTTGCGTGGTATAACCAGCAATAGAAATAAAAAAGAGTTTATACCAAGGTACATCATATACAAAAAATAAAGAAACAAAGCATAAAAGAAACAAAGTTAAAAACATTAGTGATGAAAACCACCAAGAATAACTAACTTCAAAAAGCGGAAAAATTATTGACAAAACTAAAACCGCTCCGACTGATAATATAAATCGCAAAACACTATTTTTCTTTTTTGGTAATTTGTAAGAAAACATATGCATGGCTAAAAGAATTTCTAATACAAATACCGGTTTATATAATGCTAATTCTGTAATTTCCATTTTTATTTACCACCATTTGTTAAATAATTATTTAAAGCACTAATAAATTCTTTTCTTCTCGGCCTAGCTAAAGCTAATTCAGTATTATCAACTTTTACATAATCGGCAGTAACTTCTTGAACATATTTTAAATTAACCAAGTAGCATTGATTACATAGCATAAAAGATTCATTTTTAAGTAATTCTATGTATGTTTTCATAGTTCCATATGCATGAATATTTTCACCGTCAACAAGATGAAAACAAATATGGTGATCATAAATTTCAATATACATAAGTTTTGAAATTTCAATACGTTTAATAATGTTTTTATAATTAACAACAAAAGAGCGATTGTTCTTGTTTTTTAAAAATAATAATGCACGATTCATTTTTAGTTTAAAACTATAATAATCAATTGGCTTTAATATGTAATCAAAAGCATTAACTTCATAACCATTTATGGCGTATTGGGCAAGAGACGTTACAAATACAATCATTACTTGATTATCAATTTTTCTTATTTCTTTAGCAGTGGCAATACCATCTAAAACTGGCATACTAATATCTAAAAGTATCAAATCAAAATCAGATTTAAAATTTTCTAAAAATAAAATACCACTATCGAAAGTTGCAATTTGAAATGCTATTTTTTCTTCAGTAAGAAAAGTTGAAAGATTGTTTTTCAAATCTAATGTCATTTCTTTTTCATCATCAATAATAGCAATTCTTAGCATACTAAAATCCTCTAAAAAAAGAATAATGTATCAAAATATTCTTGTCAATAAGCTTTCATAAGCAATATTTTCCAATGAAATTTCTTAATAATTATATTATTAATTCTTTGATTTTTACTAAAAAATATTTTTATTAATAAAATATTTGTAGATTTCTTATAAAACTTAAAAAATGTAGATTTTTGGTATAAAAAAGTATGACATTTCTATGATGCTTTTTTAAAATTTATAGCAAAATCATAATATTTTTAATCTACCCCATAAGTTAAGTAAGTTATAGCTCTTTGATATGATAAATCATCTTTACCAATAATAATAAGTTTATCGCCAGCAATAAAAGTAAATTCAGGCCCTGGAGAAGTAATTAATTTATTACCTCTTTTAACCGCCACAATAGTGGCTTCAGTGTAATTATAAAAATAAACATCACCAATTGTTTGATTAATTACCCAACAATCATCTTTAATGATAATTTCTTCAAAATATAGCTTGTCATTATTTGATAAATTATGCATTTTTGATAAATCTTTAATAGCGTCATTGATTTCTTTATTCATTTCATCACGTTTTGCTAATAATTCTGTTAATTTAGCCATTTCACTTTTTGTATCACTAAGATTAGAAATCTTATCTAAAAATATATCAACACGATCTTTGGATTCAACAAATATTCCTACTCCACGTTTAACAGTAACAATTTGTTCTACTTCTAAAACATTTATTGCTTTTCTAATAGTTTCTGAAGATACTTTATATTCACCAGAAAGCAAAGTCCTTCCTTTTAACATTGTTCCAACTTTATATGTTCCATTTTGTATTTTTCTTGCAATATCTTCAGCAATTAATAAATATTGAGGATTAACTTTCATATTATGTGCCTCCATGTTTAAACCAATTATAACATATTTTTCATTTCTAAAAAAATACTTTCAATACACGCTTTCAATGAATTTTTCTTGGTTGAAATTGTTTATTATATACTATATAATAAGTCATTGAAAAGGATGATGATGAAACATGAAACCTATTAAATATGTTTGGAAGACATTGTTTAACAATGCCGCTGTCTATGAAGGAAGAAAAAGAAAATGGTATGAAGCCTTAATTATATTTTTACTAGCAATTATCATTGCTCTTATTCCTACTCTTGTTAGTGTAAGTGGTGTAAAAGGATCGGCTGTATTAACTTCTAATACAAATAATATCGATATTGCTCTAAAAGATTTCTCTAATGACTTATCAACTAATGGTATTAAATTTGTAGTAAAAGCAAATGAAGATACTAAAGCAAGTGCTAAAAAAGTTTTAGTACTTGAATCTGGTACTTGGTCATATGGTGATACTGGATTCGTATCAACTCGTAATGATGGAGATAAAATTGTCGAGCGTTTAAAAGTATTCTATTATGATGAATCTGCTAAAGATTTACAAACTAGATTAAATGCTATCTTAAAACAAGTTTATAATGCAGAAAGTGATAAAGAAGAAGAAAAAGCACCTATTGTATCTCATTTTATTATCGGTAGAGAAAGTGCTTGTTTAATTGTCTATGCTAAAAACGCTACTGATTGGGCAAAACCTTCTTCAACAAGAAGTTTGAATTATATTGGATTTAAAGAAGATACTGAAGTAATGTCTAATTACAATAATGAACACTATTTAGATAACTGGAAATCATTCTTTGATAAAGGATATTCTAATGTTAAATCTAATTACTTATTAGCGCAAGTTGGTATCTATACTGGTATTAATATTGCTGTATCATTCTTTATGTCATTAATTATATTCATTATGACTCGTGGTAAAAAGAATCCATTCCGTGAAATTAAATTTATTGAAACTATGAAGATGATTGGTGTCGCTGCTTTATGTCCTGCTCTTATCTCTTGTCTTGTTGGATTTATTATGCCAGGATATGCACCACTATTATTTATGTTAACTCTTGGTATGCGTGTTATGTGGATGTCAACTAAAACACTTAGTCCATATCAACAATCCCAAAATAAGTAAGCAAACGTAAAACACCGCTCAGTTTGAGCGGTGTTTTTTTATACTTAATCACTATAAGTAATAATCTTTTTCCCTAGATTAGAGTAATATTCAATCTTTTCAAAATTATAATTAATAAAGAAATTATATGGATCAAAAATCACTTTATTGCGTGGCATATTAGTGTAAAGAAAATCTTCTTTAATATTCTCAATATCTTCTATCTTATTCATTACAACTAGACAATCAACTTTTCTAAGTAATGCTTTTAAACTTAAAGAATATCTAAGTTTTCGATTTGATTTTATATTTTGTTTAAAATCTAGTTCTGCTTTAGGATCAAAACAATAAATAGTAGTCCCTAAAGGTAATAAAGTATTAACAAGATTTATCGTCATTGCGTTATTAGTATTACTTACGCCCCCATAATAAGATAAACCGATTATTCCAATATTAATAATTGATAAATCTTTAAAACGCTTTTTGATATTATTAACTATACTCGTAACAAAATCATTTTTGACATCTATAACTGAATCAAGCATTTTTAAACGCATTGATTTTGGTAATTGAGAATTTAAATTGTCAACATTAAAATCTGGTCCATCTATTCCCAATTCATAACTTTTTAAAGTGCTTGTTGTTAGCAAAATCTTTCTAAAACAATTCATAAATTCATTACCATCAATATTTAATTTTTGTGATATATCATTAATTTCATATAAAAAACTGTTTCTTATTAAAAGAAAATCCATAACCGCAATGCGCATAAGTTCTGCACATCTTAAAGATGTAAAATAAATAAAAATGTTTCTTTTTAAGTAATATTCATATAAAAAATTTATTGTTAAATGAGCATTTTTAGATGATGTTCCCACTACTAAAAACGAAGGAGAAATAATTTCTGATAAAATATCATTAGCTAATAAATTTTCCATTTGAAAAGCAATATGAATTTTATGATTATTGACATCCTTCAAGTATTTTTCAAACTTTTCACTTGTACCTATTGGCATTTTATTTTTAAACAAGAAAACACAATCACCATTTATATAATCGATTATTTTTAAAAATAATCCAGTCAATGTTTTATAGTTTTCTTTATTTTCAATATCACTTGTAAAAACAATCACTTCCATATTAGATAAATTGCCTAGTGAACTTACAAAATTTATTTTGCTTTTGTTCTCAAAAAGTAATGCCTTTACTTGTTTATTATCAATGCTTAATATGCTTTTGTTTAATAATTTAATTTTTTCTTCATTATTGTCATAAACTAATACATCATGTCCAAAAACAGCAAAACTTGTTGCATTAGCTAGTGATTTATCACTAATACCAATTACTCCGACCCTCATATAAATTCTCCTAACTAATCACCATAATCTGAACCACGTGACTTGTCTTCAACAAATATTCCTAATTTATTGGTAATATCAAATATTTCAAGTACAACATAATCATCAATATTAATTGTTAATGGATGATCATAGTTACCAGTGAAGACAACTTTATGATTTACTTTTACTACACGATCCATTTCTTTTAATATATCATCAATTTTGTTAGGATGATGTTCTTTAAAAGAAGATAACATTGTATAAAATACTGGCTCAATATAGAAAATATCTCCATCATTAGTTATGTATTTACTTGAAAAGGGATTAGAAGCATCTAATTCTTTATTGTATTTTTTCCATTCTTCATAATCTTTCATTACCAATCACCGTTTATTATTTTAAAGCATTTTCTTACATAAAACAAATATATTAATCACTATTTGTAATTTTTCTGTTTATAATACTTTTTTTATTTAATACTA
>CALBGF010000002.1 GCA_937893635.1 uncultured Mollicutes bacterium
TAATTAAGTTTCCACAGTTTTTTAATTAAAAAGTTTAATCTACATTAATTTGCATCTACAAGTTCTATGCCACACTCAGAAATAATTTGAATATCACGGAAGTTATATGTTTGCCATCCTAATGCTTGTTGCTTATATGTAACTTCAATAGTGTTTTCACCTTCAACAAAATTAAACTCTCCTAATAATAGTTGAACATATTGTGACCACATTTGGCCAACTGGAATAACTGCAGAAGATGATATAACTGTGCCATTGATTTTAATTTCATATACATCTAAGAAATTACGAGCAATGTCGTGACAAGATACAGTTGAAGAAAGTTTAATAGTTCCTGCTTTATCGGAATTAAATTTATAAACGATATGTGCACTATAAGTTCCATCAGTTCCGACACAATTTTCACTTGTATTTTTAGTTCCTTGATCCACTAATGTCTTATCATCCGCGGCATTAAATGTATAAGTTTGTGTTGCGCCAGCAATAGTAATAACACAAGTTGCTTTTTTAGTGTTATCCACTTTAGAAGTTGCCGTTATTTCTACTGTCCCGTTTTTAATTGCTTTTACTAAGCCATTATTATCAACTGTAGCAAGAGTTTCATCACTTGATTCCCAAGTAACATTTTTATTTAAAACTGTATCTGGTGCGATGGTTGGGCTTAATTGTAATTCATCTCCAACTTTCATTGTTGCTTCTGAATTATTTAAAGTTACACTTTCAATATTTTGATTAGCATTTATTAATGTAAGTGTTGATTCACTTTCTAATGAAATACCTTTATAGTTATAAGTCCAACCTTGAGAAACAGCCCACTCATAAGAGAATTCTATGACATTTTCCCCTTCAATTATATCTATTTCACCTAAGTTATATTCCATATAACTTCCCCATTGATCACCAACTTGGAAATTACCTTGTGGAGTAACACTTGTGCCATTAACAGTCATATTATAAATTGAAGAAATAGCTCTTCCATCTGGGCTAGCGGATAATGTAGCTTTTAATGTAGCTTTACCAGCTTTATCGGCATTAAATTTAGAAACAATTCTAACAATATCATAGCCAATTGCACCAATTGCTCCTTCAGCATCGCGATTTCCATTTGTAGCCACATTAGCGTCATTAGCTAATATTGTTAAAGTATGTTTTTCAGCTGGTCTAGGAGTTTCCATTAATGTAATAACATTATAAGAAGTAATACCAATAGATTTAAAATTATAACTTTGCCATGTTAAGGCTTGTTGTAAATATGTAAATTCAATTGTATTAGTTCCTTCCACTACTTCAAACGCTCCAAGAGCAACGCTAGTATAACCCGCCCACATTGCGCCAACTGGAATTATCCCTTCACTATTTTGGGTAACATCATTGATTTTTAGTGCATAAACGTCGGTAAATTTTCTTGCTGCATCATGTGATGATACGATAGCAGATAGATTTATTGTTCCTGCTTTATCCGAATTAAATGTATAAACAATGTGCGCGCCATAACTACTTGAAACACCAACACAATTTTGTTCTTCGTTTTTTTGGCCTTCATCAACTAATACTTTATCGTCAATTGCATCAAATGCATAGACATTTTGTTTAGTTGTTACTATTATTTCGCAACTATCCTTAATTTCCGTATTATATTCACAAGTTGCGGTAATTGTAACTTTTCCAACACCTTTAATAGTTACAGTACCTTCTTTATCCACAGTGGCAATACCATTATCACTTGATTCCCATTTAATATACTTTGTAGAAGCTTCAAGTGGCGCTACTGCGGCAGTAAGTTTAATGGTTTTATCTGCTTCAAACTCTGTTGATAATTCTTTTTCAAGAGTAATAGAAGTCATTCTTACTGGCTCTTCTTTGTTCTTAAACACTAATGCTTGTGGAGCATGTAGTTCTAATGATTTAAAGTTAAATGTTTGCCAATCAGTAAGTGATTTATCATAACTAATAGTAATAGTATTATCACCTTTATTAAGATGATATGTTCCTACAGTAATTTCACTATAATCAGCCCAGCAAGTACCTACTTTTGTATAAGCATTAGAAGATACTTTTTCATTATTTAAAGTAATAGAGAACACATCTGTTAACTTGAAGGCACGTGTATTAGCGGATACATTAATACCCATTTCAAAATCAGATTCTCTTTCGGCGTTAATAACATAATTTATAGTTACTAAAGCATCTTCGCCTTCAAATCCAACAATATCTTCTCTTAAATTTTTAGTTCCTGATGTTACAGAAGCATCAATTCCGTTAAATGAATAATCTTCGTAATTAGATTCAACAGTAACTAAACATGTTTCTTTAATTGAAAAATTGCTTAATAGTTTTGCGGTAATTGTTGCACTACCTGCTTTTAAAGCTTTTAAATTACCATCTTCTACTGATACTACACTAGCATCAGAACTATCCCAAATAACTTCCCCTTTAGCGCCATTAGGCATAAATGAGACTTCTAATTTTTCTTCTTTATGATCATCTAAATTTAGTTTCACTTCATTCTTATTTAATTTTATACTTGTGACTTTAATATCACTTAAAGTTACGGCAATAACCACATCTTTTTCTGGCATTGTAAATGAATATGCGCCAGAAACTGCTTCTAATTCTTGATCATTGACTACTACTTTTGATACAGATTTAGAAGAGTCAGTGACATTAATAATAAATGTCACTTTCTCTCCTACTTTATAACCTTCACTTTCTAAACCACTAATGGTATAGTCCGTACTTTGAGTATATGTAACTTTATACTTATGATTTTCATCTTTTGCCGATGTTGATGTAGAATTACTTATACTATTACTTGTAGATCCACTAGGCTTATCGTTATTACATGATGCAAGTGCACATAATGATAATAATGCACAAATACTTAAAATCGTTACTTTAGACTTTTTCATATTTATTTTTCCTCCTATATTTAGTTAGCCCAAGTTAATGTCGCCGATTCAGTTTGGAAACGAATTGAACGGAAGTTAAATGTTTGCCAGTCTGCCGGGCGATAAGTAAACTTAATAATATTTGTTCCAGCTTTTAATTCAACTTTACCAATATAAATTTCGGTATAATCAGACCACATACCTCCAATTGGAGTTTGCGTATCGGAATGATAATTAGTGCCATTAATTGTGGTTTGATAAGCATCTGTGAATATTTCTGGACTTGGTTTACTTGACATCTCAACATAGAAATCAACAGTCTCTGCTTTATCTGATTTAATATAATAAGCAAATTCAACATGGTCACCTAAGCTAGCATCCCAACCAATACAATCTTCTGTTTGATTTTGTTTTGCTCCTGTAATGGTTTCTACTTTTGAATCCACTGCTTTAAATGTATAAGATCCTTCTACAACTACAGTCGGTTTTTCTACAAGTTTTAATTCATCTTTTCCTTCTAAAGTAATAGAACGGAAATTAAATGATTTTGCCGGATCATTTTCAATGTACTTAAAGGTAATTTCGTTAATACCTTTATTTAAAGAGATTCGACCGACTTCAATTTCTCCATAGTCAAACCAAGTTGTACCTATTTCTGTTTGAGTATCGCTCATGTATTGTTCTCCATTAATGAAAGTACGATATACATCTGTAAATGTCTTCATTTCTGGATTCTTTGAAATTTCGGCAATCAAGGTGTAATTAGCGTTTTCTGGTGCTTCAATATAATAAGAAATTGTTAATTCTAAGCCAGCACCTACTGTACCAACACAATCTTGATCTTCATTATAAATACCGTTATAGAATACTTCTTTTTCTTTAACACCAAAGTGATTTTTCTTTTCATTTGGTTTAGTATTACCGCCATCAACAATATTATCATCATTGAGCTTTTTAAAGTTCTTTGCGGATGTAGTAGCGGTAATTGTTGATATACTAATAAAAGCAATACAGCAAACTGTTAATCCAGTTATAGAAATAATATTATTCTTCTTTGGATTATCTTTCATTTTTTGAAGTTTAGCTTCTTTATCTTTGTTTTTGTTTTCATCATTACGATGAATGAAGAACGCAAATGCTGTACATGCAAACAATAAAGCAGTTATAATACCAATCACTAAACAAGCAATATTTAAAGCCATTTTCCATTTTGGAACAACTTTTATAATTTGCGTGTTAGATGATACACCATTCATTAATGAAGAATGTAAGAAAGTATATAAATAACGATGTGTTGATTCTCTAACTGCTTGGCAAACTTTAGCGTTATTTGCGTAATTTGCCCATTGCATATTTGGAGCACCATCCATCCAGAAATCAACACCAGCGATAACTGCTTCTGCACGTGCTTCGCTTGTAGTCATATATTCTTGGTTAAAGGCTGAGTCTGTTTCAACAAATCCTTTAAATCCCCATTCTTGTCTTAAGATTTCGTGCATTAAGCCATAATTAGAGCCACCATATATACAACCTAAACGAACAAATGAGGCCATTAATGCACCAGTTTTACCTTCGGTAACACCGATTTCAAATGATTTTAAATATATTTCACGTGCTGTTTGTTCATTTAAGAAAGTAGCGTCACCACAACGATTAATTTCTTGATCGTTGAAAGCAAAGTGTTTAACAGTTGTAACAACACCAATGCTTTGAATTCCTTGTACTTCATTAGCAAGAATCATACCAGAAATATATGGATCTTCTGAGAAACATTCCCAGTTTCTTCCACCATAAGGAGTACGATGGGTATTACAAGTTGGAGCATATAATTGATGAACACCCGCATGGAAACATTCATGTCCAAATGCTTCGCCTAATTCTTTAACAAGCTCTTTGTTCCAAGTTTGTGCCATTAATGTTTCATTGGAGAAGCCCATTAAAGTACCTGTTGTTGGATTATTAGTTCTCACACCCGATGATCCATCATCTGCTCGACCTGCTGGTAAACCTTTTGATGAACCATTAACATTTAAGTATCCACCTGATAATAAATAGTTCATTTCTTGGAAAGAGAATTGATTTAATAAATCATCCCAAACAGGATCATCATATTCTAAATCAAGTAACATGATTAATTTGAGTTTCTTTTCTTTTAAATCAGTGTATTTGTCAAAGAATGAATCATCAATTGTTTTAGTAGAATATAATGGCATTTCATATCCCGTTGCGTCAATTGGACCATGTCCATATTGCATATCAGATACCATACGATCATTAATACACTTTAATACTACTGGAGTTGGATATGTATCTTTCCAGTTGCTTCTTGAAAGGTATTGTTGTTTTTGATCTTTTGTTCCTTCATATAGATTAACATCGCCATCTTGAAGTTGACTTTCCACTTTGTAATTTGTGTATTCTGATTTAGCAAATGTTTCATAGTCATCTTCAGCAATAGTAATTAAATGTGATAATTTAGCATTACCATCCGCGCTTTTTCCACGTGAATCAACCATGCCATCTGTAGCCTTTTTACCTTTACTAGCTAAAATATTATTTAAAGCATCATGGCTATCTGAACCAACTGATAAATAATAATTACCTTTTTCTAAGATATATGTTCCTTTTCCATATGTATCAAAAGTTTTTAATTCTGAACCCTTAACAGAAACTTCATATGTTTTATCTTCTCCTGGTTCTAATAAATCAGTTTTTTCAAAGCCAACAAGTTCAATCGATGCTTTTTCTACACCATTTTCCTTGTCATATTCAGTATATGGTTTTTGTAAGTATACTTGAATTGGTGTTTTTCCTTTAACTTCACCAACGTTTTTAACATTAACGCTAACTTTATAAGTTCCTAAGAAATCACCAGATTCATGTTCGACTTTTAAATTAGAAAATTCAAAATTAGTATAAGATAAGCCATAACCAAATGGGAACGCTACTTCACTTTCATACTTCCAAGTAGAATCACCATTTTTAACACCAGCGCTACTAGAAGCATTATTCACTCCTAAAATAGTATCTTCATATCTAGTTTCATAATAACGATATCCAACATAAATTCCTTCTTGATATACGTTATAGAAATTATTGTATACACCTAAGTTTGTCTCTGGTAAATTTCTTGATTCTGCCCATTTGAAATCGCCAAAGTTAACTGTGGCTGGTGCAGAATAATGGTCATAAGCAATGGCATTAACAAGTGCACCAGAAGGATTAGCTTTACCAGATAAAATATCTCCTAAAGACATAAATGATGATAAGCCACCCTCACCCGCTAATAAGCAAGCGTCGATATCATAATTAAGTAAATGTTTCATTTGTAATGGTGAAGCATTATTTAAGATAACAATTACTTTTTTAATTTTACCTTGTGTCTTATAACTAACTAATTTTTCTAAAACTTCTGCTTCTTTAAAAGATAAATCTAAGTAGTTATTATCGAAACATTCATCAGATTTAAACCAAGTATCGCCATCTTCTGAACCATCTCTAGTAATTGTCATTATCGCAGCATCTTCATATTTAGCAATTGAAGCATCAATACCACCTGATACTTTGGAATTTAAAATATCCCAAGGTACTTCATTAATATAGAATTCACGATATCTTCCATCGGTATAACCATTTTTTCCGTTATAGTTTGGATCTTTAGTTAAGCTTCCTTGTACACTTGTTGAACCATAACTACCTTTTAAGCCATCATAAGCATTAAAAATATCACGATTAACAACAAATCCAGCTCCGCCTTCACTTGTAGATGTTTCTAAAGTATCCATAAAGTTTTTTGGTTGTGTGGCATTAATTGCTCCAGAACCTCCACCCGCAATTTGATATTTAGCACTAGCAATACCAAATAACGAAACTTTATTTCCTTCACTTAATGGTAAAGCATTATTTTTGTTCCATAATAATACTGTACCTTCGTTATCTACTTTACGTGTAACATTCATAGAATTGTTACGCATTGCTTTATCATCTTTTTTATTTGTTTCGTCTAAAAATTTACTTTGGTAATAAGTATTACCTCCACCAATAGTAATTGTTTCTTGTTCATTAAGAATAGAATTAATTGTAGAAGAATATTTTTTAGCATAAGGAGTGCCTATTTCTAATACTAAAAACCAAACAAATGAAAAAAGTGATACTAATGTAAATACATCTCTTCTGAAAATCTTTTTAAGCTTAAGCATCAATTTTTTCCTCCTTCTTTAATTTCTTCTTTTGTTTAATTGATAAATAAACAAGAACGCCAATACCAACAAAGCATAAAACATCAAGAATAAATAATACGGTTTGATACCAATTGGTGAATAATGTTATGGATCCACTAGTGGCGCCCGCAATAGCGTTCAGTACAAAATAAAGTACCACTACCGCTATAGTGATAAAAAAGGCTGCTTCGCCTAGTATCCATGCAAATAAATAATAAGGTTTTTTCTTCATCAACCTATCTCCTTTCGCATTACAAACATATAATAAAAAAGCGCTTACATGTATATGTGAAGCGTATTTTTAGGAGTGTAGTTCGTATTTTAATGATTTTTATTAGGGAATAATAAAGTTAATCTAAAGACATTATCTTCGGCGCTAATATGCATTTCGCCATCATATTTTTCAGTAATTAAACGAATGGATTTTAAACCAAAGCCATGATCTAGTTTGTTTTCTTTAAGGGTAACAGGCAATCCATTTTTAAAGTTGATTTTACCTTCATAATAATTATCTGTCATTATAGAAACAAAACCTGGAAATGATTGAACATGTAGTCCAATACATCTTCTTTCAATATCAGATATTTGACTAACTGCTTCAATTGCGTTATCTAAAATATTACCAAACAAGGCATATAAATCGCCTTCACTAAATTCTGTTAATCCTGAAGCATCAACCATGCAAGATAAATTGATTTTATTTTTGTTACATACTAATGATTTTTCAGTAAGAACAATATTTAATACTTCATTTCCAGTTTTAACACTTGAATCATAGATGTTAATTGCATCTTTCATTTCTGATACAGTTTTTTCATCTAATCCACCTTGACGAGCGTATTTACCAATTTGATGTTTTAAGTCATGGCATTTAATATTAATTAGCTCAATATTATCTTTTTGAATTTCATATTGAAGTTTAGATTGTCTGATTGCTTCTTTAGTATGCGCTAATTCGATATCCATTTTATTTTCTTTGATTAAAGAAAACTGAATGTAAAGAACTAATATACAACATAAAATATTGAAAGCATTTAATAATACTAAAGATGATTTTTCGTTTTTAGAATAAACCGCAATTGAATTTAAAATAATATTAGTTAAAAATGCACCTGCACAAAATAGTAATACTTTATTTGAGCGAATTGTTAAATTATTATTTTTATCATTATTTCGATGATTAGTGATCCAAGTAATACCATAAGTCATAATAAATACTGATAAATAAATCAAACATACAATTAATGTTCCTGTATCAAATTTTGAAAAATCTAAAGGAGATTTAGTGTACATATTAGAAAAATCAAAAAAGCCAATTGCATTTGTAATTAAATTTATAATTGAGTAAGTTAAATGTTGAATTGTATATCCAGATATTGTGACAAATAAGCCACTTTCAAAATTCATTTTAAAAGAAAGAAATATCGCTAAAAAAGAACAAGCAAATAATAAGAAGAACATAATAGATATATACCACCACGTATATCCAAATTTATCTGGAATTGGAAATATATAAGCAATGAGTAAACAAATTAATGATGAACTAATTAATCTAGCCCAGAAATGTTTTCTTTTTGGTAAGTGATAAGAAAAAAGTAGTTCTGCCACTATTATCTCAAACATGAATAACACTTTATAATAAATAAGCATTTAAATTTCTCCTATATATGCAGTTAGTTCTTGCATAAATGATTTCTTTCTTGATGAAGCAATGCGAATTTTTTCATTATTGATTAATAAAAAACCATCATCAATGCCTTTTACAAAAGCTAAATTAACTAAATAACATTGATTACAAAATGCAAAATGATGCTTTTTTAAATTAGTGTAAAGTGATTTTAATGTTCCAGAGCCTTTTATTTCTTCATTTACTAAATGATATATTATTGTATGATTACGAATTTCAATATAAACTAGTTGATTAATGCTAATAAAATATTTTTTGTCTTTAGTGGAAATTACTAATTCATAGTTATTTAATGAAGACAAATGTGATAATGCACGTTTAAGTTTTAAAGAAAAATTATAGTAAGATATTGGTTTTACAACAAAGTCAAAAGCTTTTACTTCATAACCATCAACCGCGAATTGACTTAAATTTGTAACAAATACCACTAATACAGTATCATCAATTTCACGTAATTTTTTAACGCATTCCATTCCGTTCATTCCTGGTAAATTAATATCCATTAAAACGACAGAGTATTCTTTTTTATAATTTTTTAAGAATGTTTCCGCATTATTAAAAATTGCAAAGGAAAACGACTCGTTATTCTCTTTACCAAACTTAGCAAAATAGGAAACGAGTTGGTTTGACATAGCCTCTTCATCTTCAACAATAGCAATATTCCACATAAAAAACTCCAATAGTCATAACCAAATTCATACTAACACTTAAAATTCATAAGTCAAACATATTTTTATAGTCTTTTTTTAAGCGTAAATTGTTATATTTTATTATAAAATATAAAATTTTTTGAAAACAATTGCATTTATTGGCTACTTTTGTTTTCCAGTTCCAAATAATTTGTTTTTCCTAAGGTGTTTTTTGGAATACTTTCGATAATTTTAATTTCTTTCGGTAAGGCATATCTAATTAATCTTGGTTCTAAGTAATTATTTATCTTTTTAATCATTTTATCTTTTTTTATTGATTTAGTTAATGATACAAAAAGTATGGTATGTGCTTTAGGAACATTAGAAAACACTATCGCAGCATCTTTAATTTCCGGCAATTCGCGCACTATTTCTTCGACTTCATTAGGGAACACATTAACTCCGCTAATCTTGAATAGACGTTTTTTTCTTTCTTTATAAAATAAAAATCCTTGATCATCAATATAACCTAAATCACCTGTTTTTATAGTATTTTTGATGTTTTTATATGTTACTTTTTGATTATCATCATAATATCCATTCATAATTGAATTGGTTTTTAAAACAATTTCACCAACAACATTTGGTAAACATATATTCTCATTTTCATCAACAATGAACATTTCATTATCTTGCATCGGCTTACCTAATGAGCCAATTTTATTTTCTAATTTATTGTTTACAACACATACCAAAGCTTCGGTTAAACCATACCCTTGTAATAATTTTGCTAAGGAATTTCTTTTATTTAATAATTCATTGAATTTTAAAGTGAATTCTTTTGTTATTTTATCTCCGCCAACAAAGCATAATTCTAATTGTGCAAGATTTGCTTTTTTAAATCCATGATAATCATATAATTTTTCATACATTCTTGGCACGCCTATCATAAAATTAATATGTTTTTTATTAATTTGTTTTGTCACTTTTGTAACATTAAATCTTATCATAAGTGTCACAATCATATGATTATATAGAGGCGCTACAACACCCATTGCTAAACCAAAACAATGAAAAATAGGTAACACCGCTAGCATAGCTTTATTTGATAATTCACTATAAGTAATAAACGGCAATTTTTTTGACATATTTATTAATGCATCTATTGATAATTTTACTATTTTTGGTGTTCCAGTTGTGCCGCTTGAACTTAATAATATCGCATCTTCGCCTGATTTTCTTTTATGAATATTAATTCTTTTTGGCTTTTCATTTATATACAAATCTAATTGAGTGCAGTGTGATTTTTTTATTTTGATATCATAAATGTATTTATATAAATTATTACTAAATTTTAAGGGATTTGCCACCAAAATCGTTATATTTTTAAATTCTTCTTGTTTGTATTTTGTCCCAGAAGTAATGAGTACTTTACTATTAACTTTTTTCATCAAATTGAATAAAGGTATTCTTTTTGTAAACGGATGAACAACATTTATTGTTGCGCCAATTGTATCTAAAGCATAAAGCACAAATACCATTTGAGGAATATTAGGTAAAGCAATGGTTACAACATCATTATTCGTAATACCTAATTTAAGTAAATATTGTGTCATTTTTTTAATATTTAAAAATGTTTCTTTATAAGTAAAAGAATTATTTTCAAAATATATACAAGTATCATTATCACTTTTATTTAAGAAAGTTTCAATTAAATTTGCCATAATCTATCCTACTTTATAACCACAAATTAATAATATAACAACAAGTATTACTATGACCATAGCTTGATGAATTAAATATGTCATTAAACTATGCCTTCCCATAAATGTAATAACGTTATTTTTATATTCTTTTTTAACTAATGATTTTTTACTAGCGTATAATATTTTTCCAATAAATACACCAGCAAAAATTTGTCCACCATAAAGTAAAAATGGCATGCAATCTGAACCATAATTTTTAGTTCCTAAGAAAAGTCCAGATACCACTTCCCATATAGTTGAGCTTTCATAATAAGCGTAAGGAGCATCTTTATAAAAGTATAGTCCTGTAATTATCATAACTAACGCGATTACCCAATAAGCCCATTTGTTTTGTGTTATTTTTTCTAATAATCCAATAATTAAAAGCGTTAAAGCAGCGCAATGCAAAATACCAAATGTTATAGTTATTTCTAAATCATTTGTTACTAGTCCAGCAATAAATGTGACTATACTAATAACCATTGCTCCTATAAATAGTTTAAAACTTCTTTTTAAATTATTTTTAGAAAAAGCACAGCAAATCCCAATTAAGCATAAAAATAAAAATACTGCGACATTACGCACATGAAATCTTATATCGGAATGCCAATACCAACGGCAAAATTCAACAATGGAGTTCATCGCTTTATTTGTTCCCGGATAATCCAAAAATATATCGCCCATCATATAAGCAATATCATACATAAAATGATCAAAAATGACTAAGAGCATACAAATGCCACGAATTAAATCTAATTCAAATATTCTATTTCGTTTTTGTTTGTTATTTATAGCCTCGACTTTGTCCATATTTCTTTCCTATTATTCGCTTAAGCTTTCTTCAATAGAACTACTTGGCGTACTTATTGAAGTAGAATTATTTGGAGTTTCATTACTGCTATCATCAGGTTCAACTGGTTCAACAGGGGTTGTTGGGTCTGTCGTCACATTTATTGATGAGATTAATTCAAAAAACTCTTTTAATTCATCGCCTAAATCAAATGTACCATCCATTCCTTCTACTTCATAATTATATTGTTTGTTTGTTAAGCTTTCTTCTAATGTTTTTACATATGGTGATAAAACAGAATTTGTAGGATCTAAAGCCACAAAAATCATTTTCATTTCTTCTTTACACCAAGAAAATGCACCAACGCCTGGTGAATTTATATTTCTAAATGTTGAACTCAAGTTAGTAAATGACATCATAAAAGCAAATGTAACCACTACTGATTGAGCTAAACCCATTAAGGCACCTAATAATGATAATTTTACTTTGCGTACTTTTTCTGGAATTATTAAACGAATAATCAAGAAATATAGAATTCCTGAAATAATCCAAGATACAAATTGAATGAGAATTACTAAGAATAACCATGCAATAGATTTACTAATTGAATTAACAAAAGCATCCATATAAGCTTCGTTTAAGAATTTATCTGGTATTGTTGCTCCTTGCTCTTGTGCATATTTAACAGAATATTCAATTAATTCAGCAATTGATGTTGCGGAATAATCTCCAACTTTAAATGTAATATGAAGTTGTGATAATAGCGTATTAGAAACATAATTAGCAAATGTATCTAATAAAGCAAACCACGATATTGCTAACAAAGCCATAACAAATAAAAAGCGGAATGTTCCACGCCAAAATCCTTTAGCGTAGCCTAAAGATGTGGAAATAAGTAAAAACAAGAAAATAATGATATCTAAAAAATAAGGAAAAGATAATATTACCTCTAATATAGTAGTAATAACTGATAATGTCATAATATCATCTCCTTGTAATGCTTATTTATATAATAAATAATAACACAATATTAATATATTTGTGCATTTTTTTATTAACAATTATTATCTTTTACATTTAATAATAAAACACAAAAATCAACAAATAATAAATAGAGGATAAAGTTTTGGAAAAAACAATAATTATCATTGATTTAAAGGCGTTTTATGCTTCTATTGAATGTATAGACCGTAATCTTAACCCTTTTATTACTCCACTTGTGGTTGTAGATAAATCTCGTGGACCAGGCACAATTATCTTATCGGTAACACCTTTTTTAAAAGACAAAGGAATTCCATCTAGATTAAGATTATATGAATTACCTGCTGGCCAATATGTATATGCTAAGCCACGCATGAAAAGATATATTGAAGTAAACGCTAATATTATCGATTTAGTTTTAAAATACATCAATTATGATGATATTCATATTTATTCTATCGATGAATTTTTTATTAATGCTGGTCATTATCTAAAATTATATAAGACTGATGGTGTTGGATTAGCTAAATTTTTGTTAGATGAAATTTATACTCGTTTTTCATTAACTGCCTGTGCTGGTGTTGGTCCTAATATGTTTCTTGCAAAATGCTCTCTTGATTTAGAAGCTAAGAAAAATAAAACTAATATTGCCAAATGGGATGAAAGTGATATTGAAACTAAACTTCATAAAATAAAGCCATTAAGTAAAATGTGGGGTATATCTACTCATTTAGAAAAAAGATTAAATAATTTAGGGCTTTTTAGTGTTGGTGATATAGCTCATTGCCCGCTTGATATTTTACAAGATAAATTAGGAGTCATTGGTGAAGAATTATATTATCTATCTCATGGCATCGATTTAGCGGATATACGTGAAAAATACATACCTCAAAATAATTCATTAACAGTAGGCCAAATGTTAGATCGAGACTATTTTAAAAGTGATTTAGAAATTTTAATAAGAGAAATGGTTGATGAACTATGTGCAAGATTAAGACTTAAAAGGCAATTTACTCAGGTTATAAAATTCCATCTAAGATATTCAAAAAGTGTTAATTTAAAAGCAATAAACAAACAATGCACACTTGATTACGGAAGCGATGATGAAAAAGTAATATTTAATGCTTGTAGCAATTTTATCGCATTAGTAAAAGATGATACTCCAATTAGAAAAATATCGATAAGTTTATCTAACTTATATAGTCCAACTTATGAACAATTAGATTTATTAGAAAACCAAGATATAAAAAACAAAAACAAGCAATTAGCGGAAACTATAGATAAAATCAAATCTAAATATGGAAAAGATGCAATATCTCGCTTGGATGCATTATCTACTTCTTCCACAATCAAAAAAAGGAACAAATTAATAGGAGGGCATCATAAATGAAAGATCGCGGTATGAAAAAATGGATTCCGTTCAACGCTCTCGTTGAACAAAAAGGTGAAATTAGTAAGATTACTAATCGACAAAATGACATAGATATTATTCTTAGTGAAGATCAAAAATTCGACATAAATCGCGCTTTAAAAGAAAATTTTAACAAAAAGGTAAAAATTGGTTATATCTCAAATAATAAGATTACTACTGTTACAGGTATCTTAAAAAAGGTCGATGTAATCGATGGTTTTGTCTATATTGATAAGCAAAAAATCACCATTGAATCTATTACTTTTATCGAATTATAAAGAATTTTAAAAAAAAATTAAAAAAATTCTTCCAATAAATTGGAAATGAGTTATAATTTAATGTGTGTAGCAATTCTCCGTAGCTACACACACAAGCCGGTCTATTATTGCCCTCATATATTATTTTACCCAAATAAAATAGGCCGGCTTACCCTTTTATGGGGCACACTTCATAAGAGGATGTGAATAGAATGCTCGAACGGCTCGAAGATGCTGCTACCATGTTACAAAACGGTGACATGAATGGCTTAAAGATTATCTATGAAAGCACGTGTAAGGGCATTTTTTCTTTTGTCTTTCCAATCGTAAAGAACAAAGTGGTTGCTGAAGATGTTATGCAAGCAACATACGTACAAGTATATGAAAAAATCAATTCTTACACGCCAGGTACAAATTTTCGTAACTGGATTTTAACAATTGCTAAAAATCTTGCTCTTTATGAGTTAAAGAAAGCAAAACGTGAAACCTTATCTGATGATAATGCTTACCTTGAACATGTTGGTGGTTACACTTATGATGAATCATTAGACACATCAACTATTGAACTAGCAAGCGAAATACTTTCGGAAGAAGATTTTAAAGTCGTAATGCTCTTTGCTGTAGGTGAATATAAGCATCGTGAAATCGCAGAAATGCTTAATTTACCACTAGGTACTGTCACATGGAAATATAATAACGCCATTAAAAAACTAAAAGAAGCTATTAAGAAAAGCGAGGTGAAGGTTCATGAACAAAAGAAAAATTGAAAAAGCGTTACAAGAAGAAAGTAAACTAATGTACGCTAATGTATTTGATAATGTTTTAAATAAGCTTAATATTGATCCTTCTACTTTTGAAACACCGAAGAACACTCCTTGGTGGAAATCTTTAAAATTTGTATCTTGCTGTTCAACAGGACTTGCTACCGCTTTAATAATTACTCTTGCTGTTACACTTAATATTAAAACTGACACTCTTAATTCTTATATAAATTTAACTTTACAAGCTAATAACACTTCTACAGAAAAGCCATCTTTTGCTTATTCTATGAGTGAAAAATATGCTGTTAATTACTTTATCGCCAAAAACGATGATGCTAAAATTATTGCTCATGGTTTAGAGTCTGCTAGTGAAACTAACGGATTAGATTTATGTGCTAATATTATTGATGCCGCTAGTAACACAGGATTTATTGAACGCGAATCAAAAACAAACATCATTACTATAACAGTTGATAGTTCCACCATTGATTATAGCAAAAATGTTGCTAATAAGTTATATGATAGTATTAAAAGTTACTGCAAAGCAAATTATATTTACGCAAGTGTAGAAATAGAAGATAAAGCTTCTGATAACTCTAATAGCATTAATGAAGAACGCTACGAAAAAATCAATCAAATCTCCCAATTAGCAGAAATATTTAAAGATGATGAGGAGTTTAAATTTCCTTATTATCTTGACTCTATTGACAAGTGGATAAAAGAATTTGAAAATGCAACTGATGAAGATTTAGATAATTCTATTTCTAAACTTGAAATGATTAATGAAGCTTTAAAAAGCGATCAAGCTAAAAAACAATTTAAAAAAGAATCAAAAAGAGCTTATGATTGTTATGAAAGCGGATTAGAAGAATTAGATGATTGTTTAAGTGATATTCAAATAGAAATTAACGATTCTCTCGCTAAATTAAAACAAGAATATGATTATGACTATAGTGATCAAGTAGCTTATAGTCAAAAGCCAGATTCAAAATCATTTATTGAAAAATGGCGTGATTTTTTAAGTAATATTGATAGCACAAAAGATTATGAAAATAATTATGGTGATTATCATTATGACTATGATACTTCCGATCGTCCTTTTGATAAAGATTTCGACTATGATTATGATTATGATTGGGAATTTAAACACAACGAACATAATCCTTATGAACATTTCAGACTTAAAAACAAACCCTTTAAAGAAAGTGATGATTGGTTTGAATGGGATAACAAAAATGATAAACCAAAAAGCCAAGAATTCTATGTTAAAAAAATAAATGAATTAGTTAATTGGTATAATAAAATTACTACTGAATATTATACATCATTCGAAGAAATTTATTTAAATAATGTTAATCGTATAATTGCTAATGTATATTACCATGCAAAAGATTCTACAAATGAAGATTATTATATTGATTATTCTAAAGAATATGAAGATCGTAATAACAAGCACGGACACCACGATGATGAATCTTGGGAAGAGTGGAAAAAAGATTATGATTATAATTGGTGGGATAAAAGATAATCCCCTCTTTATATGCCTTTCTTAACAAGAAAAGCTATGGCCAAAAACCATAGCTTTTCGCTTTTTTTATTTCATTTCTCCTTGTAAAGAATCAAGTAAAACTTGTGTATGCTTATCTCCATAGAAGAATCTTACAACTTCTAAAGCAAGTTCAATAGCGTAATACATAGATTTTCCAGTGATAAAATTATAATCTTTTACTACACCTAATTCTCTTAAATATGTACCACCAATAATTTGATCTTCAAATCCTGGATGAACAGTATAATTTTTGTCTTTCAAATAACCAAGTCTTCCTATTAGCATTGGCGCTGCACAAATGGCAGTTATTAATTTATGATTATCTGCAAAATGCTTAATTATTTCATCAACTTTTGGTAAAGTATTTAAAATTTTAAACGCACCTGGTCCACCAGGAATAAATAAAAAATCAAAATCATCCAAATTAACTTCTTCAATAACGGCATCCACAGTCATTTCTATTCCTAATTTAGAAATTACTGTTTTTCTTTTCATCATACTTGCCACTACAATCTCATCTTTATTTCTTCTCCAAACATCTAAAGGAGCAATAAACTCCACATCTTCGAATAAATCGCCTACAATTATAAGTCCTTTCATCTAATCACCGCTTTCAATTAAGTTTAACATATTTTCTATTTTTTCCCAATAAAAGTAAATATATAAAATATTTAATAATTATCTTAAACAAGAGGTGATTATTATGAAAAAAAGGGATTTAGTTTTTATTTTATCTTTATTTTTCCTTGCTAGTTGTTCTACTGGTGGAAATAGTGGAAGTATTGCTAAGCCAAGTGTTTCTAATAACTCTACTAACAATTCTACTTCTACAAGTAATTCCACAGCTACTAGTAAACCAAGTACAAGTGTTTCTATCTCATCGCCAACCACTAATCCTGATGAAGGTTACGATGAAACAAAGTCAACTGAAATAGTTTTAAGTGATAATAATAGTGTTGTGACAAATAATAACGGATTTGTCGTAATTTCAGGTAATGAAATATATATAACTGGTGCTGGCACTTATTCAATAAGTGGAACATTAAGTAATGGAAAAATTATTGTAAATCCAAATGATGAAGATGCCACAATCGAACTAGAATTAACTGGTGTTAATATAAGTTGTAATTATGGTGCTCCAATTGGCATATTTAATGGTAATCAAGTTGATATTAGCGCTAAAAAAGGTAGCAAAAACTATTTAACTGATTTAAGAACATCTGATGATGATACCTTAGATGGAAGTAATGCTTGCTTATATTCTGTTATTGACATGGATTTAAAAGGTAAAGGTTCATTATCTATTACTTCTAGTTACAATAATGGTGTAGGAACAAAAGATGATTTAAAAATTAAAAATCTTGAATTATCCGTTAAGGTTCCAAATAACGCAATTAAAGGAAATGATTCTTTAACAATTGAATCAGGAACAATAACTGCAATTTCTACTCAAGGTGATGCTTTAAAAACTTCTAATTCTAGTTTATCTTCTAAAGGTAAAGAAAAAGGAAATATTACTATATCGGATGGAACTTTAAAATTATATTCAGCATGTGATGCAATTGATGCCGCTAGAAATGTTTATATTGGTGATGCCTCTACAACACCAAATATTACAATTTTAACCGAGCAATACTCAGAATATTCGGAAGAAGTAAGTAAAACTAGTGATTCTACACTTTATTTAGCACTTAGTTCAAGCATAAGTTCGTCTAATTATCGCTTTGCTGCTTATTTTACTACATCTAGTACTTCTTCTTTTTCAAATATGAAATCAGTAAGTAGTTCTGGCGGATTTGATCGTTATAGTTATTATTCAGTTGATGTTCCTAATGATGCTGAAAGTGTAACATTTTACGCATTTAATTCATCGCAAACAACTAACTCAGTAGATAGTTATACTTATAAGAGTGAAAACATGACTATTCCTACATCAAATGATATGTTTAGAATTAGCCGTGCTTCTGCTAGTTTATTAAATGGCTCTTGGTCTACTTATTCTGCGCCTTCTTTTGGCCCTGGCGGAGGAGGAATGGATGATGGTAATACTAACAAAGCTGATTATTCTTGTAAAGGCATAAAAGCCGATAATATTATTGAAATTGCATCAGGTAACATTAACATTAAATCACATGATGATGGTATCCACGCAAATAACGATGTTCAATTAGAAACTGGTGAATATGGTTTAGGAAATGTCACTATTAATGGTGGAAATATTGAAATTTATACTGACGATGATGGCGTTCACGCTGATAAAGAATTAACTGTTAATGGTGGTTATACTGTTATCACAAACTCTTATGAAGGATTTGAAGGATTCATTATTAATATTAATGGTGGCACAAACGAAATCAATAGTTCAGATGATGGTATTAACGCAGCCGGTGGCGATGAAAGAGCAAATGAAGAACAATTAAACATCACTGGTGGAGTTACTTATATAACCGCGAACGGGGATGTAATTGACTCTAATGGTAACATAAATATGACTGGTGGCGTTGTATTTGCTCAAGGGCCATCACGTGGCGGTAATGGCTTACTAGACTTTGATGGCACTTTCACTTTTAGCGGTGGATTATTATTTGGTTATGGTACTTCCGATATGGCACAAAAACCAACGGCCTCAGGTACTGCCAAAGTATCAACTCCTAGCGTTGGAAGATTATCTGTTGGCTATTATTTAAATGTTATTGATTCATCTAGTAATATTGTTGCTAGTATGAAAATAACAATGACAAATCTATCTTATTGTGTACTTGGCTATGGTAGTAATTATGGAACATTATCTACTTCTTCCTCATCTACTACATCATTAGAATTAGTTAAAG
>CALBGF010000003.1 GCA_937893635.1 uncultured Mollicutes bacterium
AATTAAATTCTTTAAATGCTTTAGTGGCATATTCTTTAATTTCATTTTGAAGATTTTTAGTTATTCGAGCAGGAATAATATGCCCAGAATACTTTGATTGAAATAGCTCATATTTATCTTTAAAAGTTAATATTTTATCTTCCATATTTACTAACTCTATATCGCTAATAACTTGTTTAATATTATCACCTAAAATAGCAATATTTAATTCTTTTAAATTTGGCACAACCTTTTCGACAATTACTTCTTCATCATATTCAAAAGCCGTATTTAAGTGACTTTGATATTCATCATAATTATTAACTTTTTTTACACCAATAGAAGATCCTAAATGACTTGGTTTTATTACAAGCGGAAAGTCAAATCCATCAGGTATAACTATGTCTTGAGCTTTCGATAACTTAAAACAATCAACAACTGGTACACCTAAATTACGTAAGATAATTTTTGAATAATACTTGTCTTGAATTAAAGCCGAAGCTATTACACTTGAAGAAGTAGATGGAATATGCATAAAATCAAATAATGCCTTAAGTGTTCCATCTTCTGTTCCTGCACCATGAAAGCAAAGTAAGGCAACATCAATATCTTCATAATGCAAGCCATATTTAAATTGATAATATCCTTGGCGAAAAACAAATTCACCTTTTATAAACTTATGTTTATTCTCATAATTATCTTTATTAAGTAGTGCTTTACCAGTATAAAAAATATTATCATGACTAATGTAGATAGGAATAAAAGATGTTTTGTGTTTATTTAATTCTTCCATTACAAACAAACTAGTGACAACCGAAATATCATGCTCTAATGAATCTCCACCATAAACAACCGCAACTTTTTTCATATTAAAAATCCCCCTATTTTAGAAAATCTTTTTCCGCTCGCGAACAAAGCAAAACATAATTTAACTTTTTCTTTTTTAAAAATAATAAGCCTTCTTGATATGTGGCACATTTCTTATATTTCTTTCTAGATTTTTCTAATCCTTCTATTAATTTTTCATTACTTGAGGCTAAAACAATAATCTCATCAAATACTTTAAGCATTTGACCAATTTCATAGTTTTGTTTATCCCCACTAGATCCTGCTTCAATTATTCCATTTAAAATAATTCCTTTTTTACCACTAAAACCTCCAACAATATTAATTGCTTCACTTAATCCCAAGTAATTAGCGTTATATGAATCATCAATGTAAGTAGTGGTATTTGTTGAAGTTACACTCATTCGATGTTGTTCGGGTTTAATTAAAGAAAGTCTTTTAAAAATATAATCAAATGATAAACCTAGATATTCGGACACTTTTATTGCCCCAATTAAATTTGTAAGCTGATATTTTCCTAATAAATTAACTGTACACTTGTTATTTTTATATATAAACTCTGTTCCGTTAATAGAATAAGTTATATCACTAACATCATTAAGACTATAAGGATGCGCTACTTTTTTATAATTTTTATCTAAATCCATATATGGTGAATCTTTATTATAAAACATACCATTCGGATCACTTACTTCATCAAATAAGCTTAATTTTTCTTTTTGGATATTTTCAATAGTTTTAAATGTGGTTAAGTGCATTTCTCCAATTGCGGTAACAATTCCAATTGTTGGACGAAACATTTTAAAGAACTTTTTCATTGTATTCGGAGCATCAACACCTAATTCTAAAATCAGAATATCTTCATAAGGTGTTAAATTGTTGTTAATAAATTTACAAATTCCTAAAGGAGTATTAACTGAACCAGGTGTTTTTAAAACATTATATTTACCGCATAATAAATAATACAAATAGTTTTTAAATGATGTTTTACCATAACTTCCAGTAATGGCAATAATTTTCAAATTTTTAGCGTTATTAACTTTTCTTTTAACTTGCCTTATATAGTGCGAACGAATAATTAATTCTATTGGTAACAATATATAATTAGAAATAATTGTTAACGATGATTGAAAAATAATTAATAAAAACATTAAAGAATAAGTTATATAATTGATATTTATTAAAGAAATAAGCGGAAGTAAAGAAGAAAACATTAATAAAGTTATACTTCGTCTAGTAAATTTAAATAAAATCTTTTTTAATTCTATTAATTCAAATATCAACGCTATTAAAACTAAAATATTTGCTATCAATGGATTATAAAAAATAAAGCCAAAGGAAATAAACAAAAAAGCAAATGGCACAAGTTTTAATATATTTTTATTCCATTCTTTATATCTTTGTTTTTCTAATAATATCATTCTACGAGCATCATAATACTGGCTTATAAATAAACTGGTTTTAAAATATAAAAATCCAATCATTACAATATAAGATAAGACATATATTAATATTTTCATTTTTAGCAAGTCTCCCTTATGATAGCTAATATTAAATTAGCAATAGCATTTACATTTAAAAGATAAGCAAAATGGTCACCATTAATGACTATTAAATGAGAATTAGGACAATATTTATTTAATTTTTGCATTTGTTTATATGTTATCTCTTGATCGTTATTTCCATAAACGATATAAATCTCATTTGATAAAAAAGATAATTCTTTCCTATTCAAATAAGAATTTACAATATTTAAAAATGTAAGGCGATTAATTCCGTTTGTTGATTGATAATCGCGACTTCCTTTTAAAAATGTGGGGATATTTTTTATTATTTTTACTTTTTTTAAGTTCTTAAATATTTTATATAGCATTATTTTAAAAAACTTTTTTATACTAAAACTAGGTTTTATTATGCTAGGCGCAAGAAGTAATAAAGTAGTGGGATGTTTTAAAGCATAAAATCCCGCTAATTTACCGCCAAAAGAATGACCAACTATAATATCTGGAATAAAGTTTTCTCTATCTAATACATCTTCAATATAAGTAACATAATCGTTAATAGTATATGGCTTATTTAAAGGATTATTTTCATTACCTGGTAAATCTATAATTATATAGTTCGCAGTATTTTGTACTCTTTTTGCTAATGGGTACATCATTTCTTTATTTTGACCATAGCCATGAAGAAATAATATATTTGCTATCCCTTTAAGTTTTTGCTTATGCTTTATGATGTTTTTCATGTGCATCCTCCAATATACTTTTAAGATAAGAATAAAAATGATATAATATATAAAAGTATATGAGAAAGGAGTAAGCAAAAATGATATTTGACAAGTCTTTAAGTATTAATTCTCTTTATATTATTGCTATTGTTGCGCTTATTATTGGTGCTTTACTTTTTTTCCTTTCTTGCTTTATCCATGTAAAAAAAGGATATACCGCTATTATTGAGAAAATGGAAGTATATCATGGAACTTATAAATCTGGATTCTATTTATTTGCGCCTTTTGTTTATCGTCGTGTTGGTATGTATAAAAATGAACCAACTGAGTTTGAGATTTCAATTTGTGAAAAAATAATTAGAATTAAAATACAAATCATGGATTTTAAAGAATATCATTACTCTCACAAATATTATGGCGATATCGTAAATGATTTACAAAATAATCATTATGAATCTATTGACCAATACATTAATAATTTACAAGAATCATTGATTAGTATTGGTTGTTCCTTGGTAAAGTAGGTGGTTTTATGATGTTAGAGGCATTTAATATTTCCTATCATACGCATATATTTATTTGGCTAGGAATATTTATTATAAGTTTATTATTAGAGTGCTTATCCAAAAAAACAGTAGCGCTATGGTTTAGCGTTGCTGCAATCGCAGGACTATTAATTGCGATGCTTAGAATCGAATTTAAAGTTCAATTTATTGCTTTCTTAATAATATCAATTATTTTAATTGTTATTAACGAATGCTATTTTCAAAAATTGGACATTAAAAATAAAAATGAAAAAGGAGAATAGAAATGGAAAAAACCGCAGTTGAGATTATTCTAGATGAAAACAATGAAGAAAATATCACTTTAAGTTTTGGTGATAATGATGAAGAAATCGAATTTGAGCAAGTTGCTGTTGTAGAATTAGACGATGATGTATTTGCTGTTCTTCATCCTCTTGATGCAATTGATGGCATTGAGGAAGAAGAAGTTCTTGTTTTTAAAATAAACAAAGAAAATAAAGCAATTGAATTAGTAGAAGATCCAGATATTATTGATGAAGTTATTGATGCTTGTTTAGATGATGAGGAGGAATAAAAATGGATAATGAATCTATGAGCAATCAGCCTAAACGAACTGCCGAATTTGTCGTATCAATTATTTTAACTGTTATTGGTATATTGATTTTTCTTTATGCAATGTTTATTTATGTGACTATCTTAGATTTAATAAAAAATCCAGAAGCCAATTCTTCTGGTCAAGCACTTGGTTTAATTGTCCTCATACCATTTTACTTTATTGTTGCAGGAGCTTCATCTGTTCCAACAATAATTAGTTTTATCGTTTCTATTTATAATCTAATTAAAAAAGGACAAAAATGGGGTAAGGTAATTTTAATTATTAATGTGGTTGTTATTATATTAATAATACTTAACATTATAATACTTCTTGCTAGTGGGGGAAGCCAAAGCGGGGCAAGCACAAGTGCAAGTACTTCAATGGTATAAAAATTAATTTTCGCTTATATATTAAAAAAGCACATCACTGTGCTTTTTTTGTTTGCTAATTATTAATTAATCTTTTGTATCAAAATAATCTTCTAAAACACGATAAATGTTGTCTAACGCTACCGCGACTAATTCACCATTTGCAGCAATAGAAATACGTCCAGTCTCTTCAGAAACTACAATAGTAATTGCATCAGTTGCTTCACTGATTCCCATCGCAGCACGGTGTCTTGCTCCATATTTACCCGCTAAAGGTTTGGTAGTAGGAGTATAATAAACACTTGCGGAAACAATAATACCATCTCTAATTACAATCGCGCCATCATGCAAACGTGTTCCTGGATAGAATATTGTTTGAATAATTTCTTTTGTAACTGGAGCATTAATAATTGTTCCTGTCTTAATATAATCTTCTAAAGAATCTTTTCTTTCAAATGTTATTAATGCGCCTGTTTTTGTTTTTGATAAACTACCAACAGCATCGCAAACAATAGTTAACAATTGATCTTGGTCGATTAAAATTTTATCTTCGCTGTTTTTACCACCAAACCATTTAAATGTTTTTACAGTTTTAGATGGATTAGCCACATAATTACGAAATGCACCAGCATTGATTAAACCAACAACAGATATAAATAATAGTAATCCAAATGAAATTACTATGGCTGTTACATTTAACTTAAACGCTAAACAAACAAGTGCAGCAGCACCAAAAACTCCGATAATAGTACGCACCAAAGTACGCTTAAAAAGTACAACTCCAACAGCAATAAGCAATACTATTAAAATTGCGCTTAATATAAAATCTATATTTGATATATTTTCAATAAAATTTGTAGTTTCTAAATACATAAATTTACCTTCTTTACTCCTTTTAACTTAAAAGTTAAACATGTACTATTTAATTTTATTAAAAGAAAGCAACAATGTAAATAAAATATTGCAATTTTTATGAAAAAAATTAACATTTTCCTACAATTTTTTGTGATTTATAAATTCTTTTGTTTCTTTAGCAATTTTATTGTACTCATCTAAAACTTTTTTTGCACATAATATAAAATCTTCATCTAAAAAGTTTTTGTTTTCTTTGATAAAAGTCATTGTTTGATATATACCCATATCAATGGTTTTTAATACTTCAATGCATAATGAAAAATCATCTTTACAGCATGTTTTCATTTTACACATACATACCGCCATTTTTTGCATAACACTTAAGTTATTGCCATCTTTACCTATTTGAATAAGTTCTTTAACTTCTGTTTCATGTTTAGAAATTCTTTCTATAATTCCATTTATAAACTCTTTTGTTTCTAAAACATTTGACTTACTTGCATAAACGCGAAATACCGCTGCCGCCATATGTAAATAAGATAAAAACTTATTCATTTCTTTTTCTTTATTCATTATAATCACCTAATTAATAGTTTGAATCATAATGAATATTTTTATTCGAATAAGTTTCACTAAAACAAAAAAAGACGAGCCTGGAACAGCTGTTTATTAAATTACTCTAGAAATAAATCTAATATCTAGGCCGTTATTCACCAGGTCCTACGTCACTATTATTATATACAAAAAATAGCTAAATAACAAACAATTTTTATAACAAAACTTAATAATCAAATTCAATTCCGCTCGTATCAAATTCGTATCAATTTGTATCACAAAAAATTAAAAAAGTCCGATGTAATCGGACAATTTTGCAAAATGGTGGGTGCTAAGGGAATCGAACCCCTGACCTTCTGTACGTCAAACAGATGCTCTCCCAGCTGAGCTAAACACCCATGTATATTCCAAGCAATAATAGTAGTGATCATCTACTATTGTTGCCACTGTTTAATATTATAGAGACTTTTTTGAAGAATGCAAGTATTTTTTTGTTTTTTGTGGTGCTTTGTTAATCAAAGAACGAAAGCTTGTTTTATTTGATTTTTCCTTTTGCCTTTGGTTTGTTGCATTTAGTTCTTTGATTAGTCTTTTTCATTTACCATGTGACTTATTCATCACATAAAAATTCACATTTGCTATATTTCATCTATTAATCTTACTCAAATGTGATACAATATTAAAGGAAGTAGACCGGTGGACATTAATGTATGTGCATCTATATGGCTGCTTCTTTTTTGTTTTCAAAATATTTTACCGACCCACTGACCGTCAAAATTTATGGGTCGGTCAGGCATAAAAAAAGAGAATCGAACAATGCGACTCTCAATAAAATAACCGATTTTATCAGATTTTTTACTATGGTGCCGGCTAGAGGATTCGAACCCCCGACCCACTGATTACGAT
>CALBGF010000004.1 GCA_937893635.1 uncultured Mollicutes bacterium
AGATATGACTTGATTCATCGAAGAAAAATATTGCAAAGTTTTAAATTCATGATCCATAACTCCCGGAGCAATATTTAACATTATTCGTTCTATTTCATCTAAATAAGTATTATCATTTGTGATTTCCGCTAAATAGGATAAAGTCCAACAATAATCACTTATATCACATGTTTCAACACAAGATAAACTATCCGTTCCATTAAATGGTTCAGCTCCACTATGAATGCCAATCGGAAGCATATGATATTTATGAATGCGTTCAACTCCTTTAATAGAAGCTTCTATATATTTATAATCATTTGTTAAACAATATAATAAGGCAGGTATTTTAACCATTTCATTATAAGTAACAGCATGTAAATTAATTGGTTTATCTAAATAATAATCTTGCATTTTTGTTTCAATATTACTATCATTTGAACAATGCAATTTATAAGCGCTAATAGCAAGCTCTTTTAATTCTTCTTTACCACTGCTTAAATAACAATTAGCAATATTTTCAATATTAACTGATTCACGCCACAAAGAGTAATCGTTAGTATTTGATAAATAATGATTAATTGTTTTATCAAGATATTTTTTATCAGCAGTTACCTCATACAAAAATAAAACAGCACGAAAAAACACTGCATGTACCCATTGATTGCCTTGACCTTCTACTTTTAATTCTTTAGCGCCAATAAATCCATTTTCATCTACAACTTCTAAAGCTTTATCAATTATATTTTTTGCTTTATTGAAATTTTCTTTATCATTAGCAAAATAAGAGCATTTAACTAAACCATCAAGCCAATAAGAATATTGTTCATATGGCCACCAACCTTCTAATCCACCATCAACAAATGTGGATTTTGCCCAACAATTCGTATTAAAAGGATAAAATAAAGAATCTAAATGGCCAGTTAAGCCATTAAGCATGGTATTTAAATAATTTTTCGCCCATCCATCAAGATTGTATTGAATTTTTTTAGGCGAATTTTGTGACAATTTCACTACAAAACAGCTCCTTTGCATAAATAATTATTTAAGAATCCATCTGGAGCGGTAATCTCAAATAGTCCTAATCTATGGCTTTTAGGTAGCATAAAATATATTCTATTGCCGCAAGCAGAATCAGAAACACCAATACCAGTTAAACCAGCTTTTTCTAATATTTCAACAATATTAGAAACGTAATCAGCGTCATTTACATCAACAAAGCACTTAAAAGTAACACCTAGTTGTTTATTAAATGGAATCGTAAATGTAATTTTCTGTGTAGTTAAATTAATATTACTATTGTAGAGAATTTTATTTAAAATCGTATCAGTTGGATTTTCAAAATGTTGTTTGTAAC
>CALBGF010000005.1 GCA_937893635.1 uncultured Mollicutes bacterium
AAATCTTTATATGTATTGTAAGGATAATCCTGTTATGTACGCTGATCCTAGTGGACACTTACCAAAGTGGATTGCATGGATAATTAGTGGAACAGCCATAGTTGCAGGTATTGCTTTATCTGCTACTGGTGTTGGAGGCATTCTAGGAGGGATATTGATTGGCGCTGGAGCAGGTTCAATAATAAATGGATATGTTACAGAAGCTAGTGGCGGAGATTTTACTGCCGGTTATATTGGAGGGGCTATTTCTGGAGCGTTATGTGGTGCTGGCGCTGGGCTTTGGGGAACAGCTTTTGCGTTGGCATCTGAAGTTTCAAATCTTGCATGTATTGGTTATATAGCTTTAGGAGTTACTGCTTCGTTTGCTGGAGGTTTTGCTGGAAATTTAGCAGGAATAGCTTATACTAGCTGGCATAGTTCGGGATTCAAAGATGTGAATATTGACTGGGGAGAAACATTGGCAACATCTACAATTATGGGGGTGTTAAATGTTTTGGCAGGTATGGGCTCAGCAATTTCTTCAATAACAGGAAATATGGGCAGAGTGGCAACAGATGCAAGTTCTAAAGTGGCTTTAAGATTCTTAACTGGCTTAATTGCGGGCGGTACAGAAGCAACATACGATTTAACATCATATCTATTAGGAAAATTGCTTTCAGTTTTTTAATTGTTAGGAGGAATAATTTATGGTAAAACATAAATTTTACAAAAATTTATTTCAAACTATATCTTGCTTTTCTGCAATAATTGTTTTAGTAATATTTTTACTTATGGGATTTTTTGCTAGCTTAAGTTATGGACATAATGATGGGTGGATACTATTGGTAATATCTTTTGCTCTAATTGCTTTGTTTATTTTAATAGGATTTTATTGGATTTTTCAAAAGGTTTCTATTGATGAAAGCGGAATTAAAATATTCTTTATAAATAAAATTATTAAAGAATTCAAGTGGAAGGAAATAGAGTCTATTGAGAATACAAATATAATGAGAAATCCGGCAATAAGAATTAAAACTTTTAATGGTAATGAAATTCATTTAGATAAAAGAAAAAGCATTATTAAATTAATTGAAATATATTCGCAAAAGGAAATAATAACATAATAATTTAGTAAATAATCCATTAGATAAAATTGTTAAAGTTTGGTCGAAAGAAGACCCGATTTCAGGCTATATATGTTCAAATTTTATCGCCAAACCTTTGCAGATAAATCGCCTATTATGTATGCTGATCCTAGTGGTCTGCATTGGTAATTGGAATTATTATTGGGGCATACGTCGGCTTTGGAGCAGCTGCGTATTTGGATTCCAAAGATGTCAAAATGTTTAATGGCGATATTAAATGGTATGATTATTTAGGTGCTATAACATTAGGAGGATTAATTGGCGCAGGAATTGGTTTGTTTGCAACAACCACATTTATTGCTAGTATACCAATATTTGGTTTGGTTAATTCAGGCGGCATTTTATCATTCGGAGTTGTTGGAAGTACTACTTTAGCAATATTAGGCGTTCAAGTGTTAGAAGCCGCAGGAACTATAGGCTTAGCAATAATGATGTCTAAATCTATTGGGAAATATGGTGGGTATGAAGTAAAACATAATTATCCTAATGACCATTATCCACCTCATGTACATATCTATGGTGATGATATACATAAAGGAAGCCATGGGATTAGAATTGGATTAGATGGTAATCCACTTAAAGGTGAGCCTTCTTTGCCACCTGGAGCAAGAAAAGCTATTAAAAAATTAATGGATGCTATCGCCAAAGCGTTACTTCCATGGATAGGGTGATACTATGATTAATAATTTATTTAAATTTGGTTTTCATGATACAGATGTTAACGATATAAGAATTGAAGAAAATTCAATAATATTATATTTTGATGAGGGGATATATATATTGGATGAGTTTAATAATGAAACAAATCTATCTAAACCAATCAGCATGAATATAAAAATTGATAATAAATATTTTAAAACTATTGATGTAATGGAAATACGTGAAATATCCCCAAAGCATTGTAGTTTGGATTTTAAGACATTAAAAAAAATTTTAAAAAAGGATAAACTAGGTATAAATAATGTATACTATAGTAACTTCAATAGTACTATTCTCATTGAATGTGGAATCGGTGAAAAGATACTCTTAATCTTTATTGAAGAATGTCTTGAGGTTAATTATAATTTCATTTAGTTCACAAAAAATGCAATTTTATTAACACAAAAATGTATAAATTATCAATTTGTATTGAATTTCTATAATCAGCGTTTTGTTGGTAGACTGGTTTGAAATATTTAATAAAAATCGATTTAAAAATCTAATTTTTATACCTCCAAACCTATTAGGTAAGGAGGTATTTTAAAAACATTTTAATGTTTTATAGCATAAGTCATTATCATTATATGTTGAATAAGTTAGTAGGCTTAACTTATAATAAAGACGGCAAGACAAGTAACTACATATATCAACGAAACATTCAAGGAGACGTCATAAGAATATATGATGGAGAAA
>CALBGF010000006.1 GCA_937893635.1 uncultured Mollicutes bacterium
AGTTATCTTTCATAATAATTCACCTTTTACAAGGATAATTGTATATGAATAATTGGTTAAAGTCCATAAACAAATAAGAGCGTATTGTAAGCCCATTATTTTGTTTATGATTGATTTTGTAATATTTTACTTTCGGCATAATAAATTTATAATCTTATGTTATTATATATTTAGCAAAGGATGGATAAAAGTATGGCTAGGAAAAAAAGTAATAAAAAACTGATGCGAAGATTTATTAAAAAAAATCCAGTTGTTGCTTCATTTGCGTTAACTATAATTTGCCTTTATTTAGGAGTATATGTGATATTAGATACTGGATTCAAATGGCTTAGTATTTTGCTATTAATGATGTCAGCATTAGCACTTATAATCGCTATTGTTAATTGTATAAAATTATATAGAAACAGAAAAACAAATAAGTTGGACATAGTAAATATATATGAAGAACAAATAGATAAACTACTTCCATATGAATTTGAAGAACAAGTAATAGGATTCTTAAATAAAAATGGATTTATTGCTAAGCATACAAAATATGGTGATAATTTTGGCGCTGATATAATAGCTGTTAAAGATGAAATTAAGTATGTAATTAATTGTAAAAAAAGTAATGAAATATTAGACATTGATTCAGTTGAAGAAGTAATTGCCGCAATGGATTATTATGATGCTGATATTGGATGGGTAGTTAGTACCGCTCCATACTTTACTAGTCAGGCATATGACTTAGCTAAAATTAGACATGTAAAATTGTTTACAAAAACTGAATTATTAGAAAAATTAAGTGAACTGAAAAATAAACAAAAAATCTAAACTATAAATAAAAAAACTTTTACAAAATTGATGTAAAAGTTTTTTAACATTTAATTATTTCTTTAAAGATGCTTTAATAAATCCAACAAATAAAGGATGAGCTTTTAAAGGACGAGATTTGAATTCTGGGTGGAATTGGCAAGCAATAAAGAACGGGTGATTCTTTAATTCAATAATTTCACAAAGTTTTGTTTGAGGATTAATTCCACTAAACACAACACCATTTT
>CALBGF010000007.1 GCA_937893635.1 uncultured Mollicutes bacterium
TTTCCTGGTATTTATTCTTCACGTTTTATGGAAGGTCACCCATATAAAGAAAAATTCCTTGCTATATTTGATAAATTGAAAGATAAGCCACGAGGCGCACAATTCCATTGCGTAATTACATTAGTTAATTTAAAATCTGAGCCATTATTTTTCGAAGGAATTTGCCGCGGAAATATTGCTTTATCTCCAAGTGGCGAAGAAGGATTTGGTTATGATCCAATCTTTGTTCCTAATGGATATGATTCTTCTTTTGCTGTTTTAGGTGAAGAAATTAAAAACAAAATCTCACATCGCGGATTAGCAAGCGTTGCGCTAATTAATTACTTAAAAGAAAATAAATATATTTAAACATAGAAAAACAGTTCAAATTGAACTGTTTTTTCGTTACTTATTATTGATTTTTAATTTATATAGACTTATAGCGCATATTGTTTTAGCATCAACAATTACGCCTTCTTTTATCATATTCTCTACTTCCTCTAAGGTATGATAAGAGATTTCAATAAATTCATTTTCATCCCAATGCTTTTTAGTTTTCACTAAATCAGTAGCGGAATACAAATAAATTATTTCATCACAATATCCACAAGTTGGATAAATTTTACCTAACAATTCAATATGATTTGGTTTAAAGCCCGTTTCTTCTTCTAATTCTCTTTTAGCAATAGTTAAAGGTTCTTCACCTATTTCTTGTTTGCCAGCTGGAATTTCATATAGCACTTCTTCAAAAGCGTAGCGAAATTGTCTTTCTAAAATAATTTTATTATCACTAGTAAATGCAAGTATTGCCGCACCGGGAGTATGACGCACTATTTCGCGTGGCGCTAAATTACCATTAGGGCATTTAACTTGGGCTTCTTCAACGCTTAAAACTGTACCAATATACGCTTTTTTAGCGGAGATTTTTTCTTCTTTAAGTTTCATATTATAATTCACCCAATTCTTTTAACCAAGCATTACTAGAGGCATCACTTGGCATACGCAAATCGCCGCGTGGGGATAAAGATACTGAACCAACTTTAACTCCATCTGGTAAGCAACTACGTTTAAATTGTTGTAAGAAAAATCTACGAATAAAGTTATTAAGCCATTTCTTTATTGTTTCTTCATCATAATAGCCATTAAATGCTAATTTTGCTAAGAAATAAATCTTTTTAACCGAATAATGATTTCTTAATAAGTGATATAAGAAAAAGTCATGTAATTCATAAGGCCCAATAATTTCTTCAGTTTTTTGAGCAATTTCACCTTCTTTTAATGGTAATAGTTCTGGTGAAACTGGTGTATCTAAGATATCCAATAAAGTAGCTTCTACTTTTTTATGATGCTTAGCATAATGATAAACAATATGTTTTACTAATGTTTTTGGAATCGAACAATTAACGCCATAATTAGACATATGATCGCCGTTATAAGTTGCCCAACCTAAGGCAAGTTCACTTAAGTCACCTGTTCCAACCACTAATCCGCCAGTTTTATTAGCATAATCCATTAAAACTTGTGTACGTTCACGAGCTTGAGCATTTTCAAAAGTAACACTATGATAATTTTCATCTTGACCGATATCTTTTAAATGTTGCTTGGTTGCTGCAGTAATATCAATTTCTAATAAAGTTACACCTAATCCATTAGCTAAATTATAGGCGTTGTTTTTCGTACGTTTACTAGTTCCAAAACAAGGCATAGTAATCGCATGAATGTCTTTTAAGTCACGTTTACATTCTTTCATAGCTTCTACAGTCACTAATAAGGCTAAAGTAGAATCTAATCCACCTGATAAACCAATAACTAATGTTTTAGCATGGGTATGTTCAACTCTTTTTACTAAGCCCATTACTTGTAATTTTAATATCCACATAGCTCTTTGATAACGTTCTTGTTCATCGCTAGGAATAAATGGTGTTGGAGAAAACTTACGCGTAATTGTCGGAGTATTTAAAGGTAAATCAAATGAAATAAGTTTATATCCTTCTTTATTTTCTTTTGGATAAGAAGTCATTTTTTGTCTTTCGTTTACTAATTTTTCTAAATCAATTTCGGTAATAATTGTTTCATTAGTAAATAATTCCGACTTTTTAATAATAGAACCATTTTCACTAATGATATTAGCTCCAGAAAATACTAAATCAGTGGTGGATTCGCCATTACCGCTGCTGCAATATAAATAAGCACACACAAGTCGAGCCGATGTCGAAGACACTAACATTTCACGATATTCTTTTTTACCAACAATTTCATTTGAAGCACTTAAATTACAAATGATTGTTGCTCCCGCAATGGCGTGATTAGTGGATGGCGTATTAGGAATCCATAAATCTTCACAAATTTCAACTCCCATAACCCACTTTGTATAATTAGAGTTTCTAAACAATAACTTATTTCCAAATGGAACATATTGATCAGCATAGTTTATCATATAGTTTTTACTTGGTGCTGGAGCAAAGTGACGTAATTCATAAAACTCATTATAATTTGGTAAAGCTGTTTTAGGCACAATTCCTAAAATTTTTCCTTTTAATGCTACTATTGCCGCATTATAACATTTATTTTCCACTAATACTGGTGCACCAAAAATAATAACCATATCAATATCTTTGGTAGCAATTAAAATATTTTTAACACCTTCAACCACACTATTTAATAAAGTGTTTTGTAAAAATAAATCTTGGCAAGTATATCCCGTTAATGTTAATTCCGAAAAAGTAAGTAATTTTACGCCTTTTTCCGCGCATTCTTTAGCTTTTCCAATAATAGCTTCACTATTTTTAGAAACGTCCGCAACAACAGTATCAATTGTGGCACAAGCCACTTTTATGAATCCCATATTTTCGGATTGTTCACTTGCTTGAGTAAAACTTTCTTCTTTAAAATTATTATTTACTTGATTATCTGTTATTGAATCATAATACTCTTGAGACATAACTACTAAATCACTATAACCATTTTTAGTTATAAATATTGGTTTATGATCTAAATGTGCTTGATCAGATATTTCATTTGTTTTTCTTAAATCAGTAATTGGTCTAATATTTTTCATAATAACTCCTTTGTACATAATTAAGTCGTAATCTTGTACGACATTAGTGTAACATAAAAGCTTAGAAATTACGATAATTTCTAAGCGCTTTACTTAATTATTTTCCAATAATACTTTTAATTAAACTCTTCTTTTCAATAGTTCTATTATTTCCTTCATAGAACACTGCTAGAGTGCCTGGTCCAACATGGGCACCAGTGACAATATCATAATAATGTATTTCAATATCATTAATGCCGTTATTTTTTAATAGATTTGCTAATTTATTAGCGTCATCAAGAGAATTACAATGCGCGATAAACACTTTACTATTTTTATCCGCTATATGATTTATAACTTGTTGAGCCAATGTTTTAATGGCATTATTTCTTCCATGAACTTTTGAAGATACTTCAATTTTGGCTTCATCAGATCCATATAGTAATGGTTTAATTGATAAAAGGCTTGCAATTGTGGCTACAATCGCGGATACACGTCCAGAATTAGATAAATACTTAATGTTATCAACGGTAAATTCTGAACGTACTTTTTTAACATATTCTTCAGTCAAAGAAACTACTTCTTCAAACGTTTTTCCTTCTTTGACAAGTTTATCAGCATACATTGCTACCATACCTTCACCAAATCCTGCTGTTTTAGCATCTATTACTTTTACTAGATCTTCACCATGTTCTTCATTGATTTGACTAGCAATTAATGAAGAACTTTGATAGTTACCAGATATACCACTTGCTAAGCAAACGAAAATAACCTGATTTCCTTTTTCCACTTCATCATTAAATGCTTTTTCAAATTGTCCAGGACTAGTTAAAGAAGTTTTAGCTTTTTCTCCTTTTAATAATTTTTCATAAAGTGTCTTAGAAAATTCTTCAACATCAATATTTTCTTCGTAACACAAATGACTTTCCTCACCAATTTGTAAAGTCATCGGTAAAACATTAATATCTAATCCTTTTTCTTTTAAAATATAGTCAAATAAATTTGAAGCTGCATCGGTAAATATTTTTATACTCATTTTAATCATCCTTTCTAATATATAATATATCCACTTAAACAAAGATTATATTCAATCTTGAAAAGATATATTAACCCTTTTAAAAAGATAATGCAATTAATATGTTGATTTATGCACAAAAAGCACGATTTCGTCGTTAAAATCGTGCTTTTTAAGTTAATTAAATATATAATTATTTTATAAAATTCGTGTGCTCTGGTTTTTCTACTTCTGGAAGGCCAAATTCTTTAACACCGAGCGCAATAGATTTCATTAAAAATATCATATTTTTAGCTAATGTACGCATAGTTTGAAGGCCTTCTAAATCTTGAGTGGCTTCTCCTACTTTTCTTCCGTGTACACTATTCCAGTATTGACTCGTGGCAATTGGCATACCAGATATAGCAAAATACTTATTAAGTTCATCAAACGTTGAAGAACAACCACCACGTCTTGCCACCACCACACTAGCGCCAACTTTAGTTCTTTTATCAAAGTGGCTAGAATAAAACAATCGATCCAAGCAAGAAATTAATGTTCCGTTTGCGGAAGCATAATACACTGGGCTTGCCACCACTAATGCATCAGCGGCTTTAAATTTTTCACTAATTTCATTTACAATATCATTAATACCGCATTTATCATTTTTATAGCAATAGTTACAGGCAATACATCCGCGAATTGCTAGATTTCCAACTAGAATAGTTTCAACTTCTATTCCTTCTTTTAAAAATTCTTTTTCCATTTCTTTTAAGGCAATGGTGGTGTTACCATCAATGCGTGGAGATCCATTTAACATTAATACTTTCATTATTTTCGTTTCCTTTCTTCATTACGCTCTTTAGTTTCTTTTTCGCGCTTATTTCTTATTTTTATGGATAAACTATTAATAAAATCAAGATCATCACTAGATAATTGTCTAACTGGTAAAGCATAAGTCTTCGTATTTCTAGTTTTCACTTTTATTATATGCTTTTTAATTTCAATAAGATTAATAATTCCTTTTTCCATAAAATCTTGGTTTTTTCGATTGCCTTTAATAGCATAATAATATTCATCATTTTCTATATGAAAATCAATAACAATACGTCCTTTTAAGCCGTAATTAAATTTATGAAATAAACTATAAATAGGTGTAATAATTATTCCTAATACTCCTATCACTATTAATACAGTTCCAAAAAGCATTTTCCACTTTCCGACATAATGAAATTGTAAAAAGCAAATATATAATCCAGAAAACAAAATAATAAAAGATATTAATAATCCATTTAAAAAAGTAGATATTTTTTCTTTTATTTGATCAATCAATCGTCCTTTATACTCATTATCAAAACTAATCGTGTAATCGCTCATATTTTTAATTCCTCTATTTACACGGCTAGTATAACACATTAAGCAAACAATGAATATTAGTTAAGTTCTTTATTCATCCAATCGTTAAGTTTTTTAATAATAGCATCATCATGGACATCGCTTCCATATATCGCTAATCCATTTTTAATTTTAGCACCCACACATAATTTTCTTACATCTTCTAAAGTGCTTCCTAGATGTGAACCTTCATGTGTAGCAAAAGGCATAACAATTTTATTTGTAAAATCTAATTTTTCTAAACAAGTAAACATCGGCATTGGAAAATGCGACCACCAAACTGGTCCACCAATATAAATCACATCATAACTAGAAATATCTTTTAAATCATTTTTCAATGCTGGACGAGCGTTATGCTCCCATTCTTTTTTAGCATAATCACAACATTCATGATAATTAAAAGGATAAGCTTTTTCACTTTCCACTTTAAATAAATCAGCATTACAAATACTAGCAATTTTTTTAGCAATTACTTCTGTGTTTCCTTCATTAATATTTTGAATACCATATTTGGTGTAATTTTCACCAGTATGAGAAAAATATATAACTAAGCTTTTCATAAAATCACTCCTATTTATTTTTTCTTTGTTCTTCTAAATTTAAAAAGAATTCCGCAGTTTCAGGCGATTCATGAGGGAAGAATGA
>CALBGF010000008.1 GCA_937893635.1 uncultured Mollicutes bacterium
AAATATGAACAACTTAATGAGCGTGGTATGAATGATCTTGAAATTAGCAGATGGTATTATGTTATAGTACTCGACGAATATGAAAACTTGACAGATACAAAATTGTAAAATATAATATAATTAGGTGATTATATGTATATCTATTATGTTTATAAATCAGGTAGAAAAGATGGTCAACCAGTTATTAAAGATAGTTATACTGGTCAAGATACTGGCTCAAACCAAACTTTTAATCGTATGTTAGACCATGCAAGAGTAGCTTATGGGCTTACTACAAGCGCACACGATGGTGCCGCGGATTTGATGCGCAAGCATAGTTTATGCGGCTTATATTATCGTTTTTATTTTGATTATGAACATTATGGATTAGGCGATAAAGCTTTTCAACAATTTAGTCAATTATGGCAATATAATGGTGATGAAAATTACGCAGAATTAAACTTCGCAGAAATATGTCATATCTTAATGTCTACTGAACCAAATACTGCTTGGGCGAATTTCGCAAAGCAAAACATTCAAATTGGTGGTTATCAATGCAGTTTTACATATAAAAATTCTGCCATTGTAGAGAATGTCTTAAAGAAGTTGCAGTTAACTGAACCGCTTAAGAATAAAAATTTTACTTCTATTGTGGTGAGACCTTTTGATAACAAAAATAACATTGCTAAATTGTTAAATCCAGAAGGTTATGCGGTTGTAAGGGCAATAATTGAACAAGCCTCATATAATTTATTTAATCCTAGTAATATGACTGCTACTGTGCGACGCCACTGAAGACATTTAGTTAATGGTTTAAAATGGGCTGCGCCAAAAGGCAATAGTATGTATGGTAGAGTTGTTTTTGATGAAAATTCAATTGACCAATTCGCAAAAGATTTGGCACACGATTTAACTAATGGTGTTCCAGGAGAAAAAGGACATAGTTTAGGAATTAAAGATTATATAGAGAAATTTAATAACTTACCACCTGAAGACCGCGGAGGAATTATAATTAATCGCGTTGAAGATGTTTGGGATATGCGAGACGCGGTTCGCTCTTTAGCAGAAATATTAGCAGACCGTGTTAGTAAAGCTATCGCGCATCAAGTCGCAAAAAGTATTGAAGGTATAATTGTCTCTTATAAGAGCAAAAAATATACTCAAGAAGTGGCAATTAAACAAACAGTATCAATAGAAAGTATGGGTAGAACTTTTACTTTTCAAGGTAAAGATATTACTACTATTATTAATAAAATGTCTCAAAGACAATACCGTGATACTGTTGACAATAATATTAAAGTTGATTGAAATATTAGAAGAAAGTATTATATTAAGAATATTGAATATAATACAAAAGTAGAATGGTTTGAAAGTGCTAGAGCTGCTTGAGGTTCCGCGGGAAAACATCACTCTGAACCTACTGACCCCGCAATAAAACCGCTCTTTGATAGTTTTAAAGCTATTTCTCAACAAATGTTCAATAATGTTGTTAATCAAGTTAAAGACCCACAATGGGTTAGTAAACAAAGCGCCGCGGCGATAAGACCTTTTACCTTCTTAGAGTCGCAAAAGAGTCAAAAATTAGGATATAATGTCGATTATTCTCATAATACAAGACCTTGAAAGATTAATGACCAAACTGCTACATTGCGCTGAAAAGTGCGCGATGGAATAGAAAAAATCGGCATACACGGCAAAATTTTACAAAAATACGATAATTATTATCGTTTTATGATTACTCAATATAAACAAGGTAAAGATTTACAAAAGATAAGTGAAGAAGATAATAGAGTTATTGTTCAACCGCAAGATCAACCCGCGGATGGTATTAGACAATATAGTCTTTATCAAAATACTTGGGAACAAATTCAAGGTTTCCAACAAAGAACAAATTTAGATAGTTTAGAATATTATTAGAAAGGATAAAATATGAAAGACGATTTAAGAGATAAACTTACTACTGCAAAATGGGAAAACACAGGAGTAAAAGCAAATGAATTCGATATTAATTACGGATTTAAAGAAGAGAAACAAGTTGATTTAACTAAAAGGACCTTAGATAATTTTAGTGATAATATGGAAGAATATGTAAATACTGTCTGTCCAATAGATAAATATGGACATATGGATGGATCTGTTGTGGATTATAAAATTACAATTAATGGATGTGATTTGTCTTATAATGGTCCATTATTTACAGTAGATAAGGAAAATCATTCTATTATGAAAAAACCAATTTATGACCAAATAATTTTTTGGCATAAACTTACTGAAGCCGCGCGAATTCCTACTAAACGAGTTGAAGATGCAGGTTTTGACTTATACAGCATTAATACTATGGATACAGTAATTAAGCCGCATGAGAAAATTATGTTAGCTACTGGTTTACAATGCGCGGGATTACATAACGCTTGGTTAATGGTTTGCGACCGCGGCTCAACAGGTAGTATTGGATTACATGTTCACTGCGGCGTCATCGATAGCGGCTATCGTGGTGAAATTTTCGTTTGCTTATGTAATGATAATGATATTCCTGTTATTTTAACCAATAGCGTTATGAAAACAGAAAAGCATGAAGATAAAATTTTATATCCATTATGTAAGGGTATCGCGCAAGCAGTTGTTATACCACTTCCTTCTATTGGTTCAACACAAGTTAGCGATTATGAATGGGATAAATGGTTTGCACATGATTCAGAGCGCGGCGACGGGAAACTCGGCGCAAGCGGCAAGTAGCGCCGCGAAAGAGAATAAATCTCTTGACAAAGTGAAAAAAGTTTCGTATAATATAATTGTTAAAGGAGAATTAAAATGAAATTAGAAACATTTATTGATTATGTAAAAGGTTGTGAAAATTTAACTGACATTGCACCTAAGATTTCTCTTGGTGAAGATGGTGATTTTTATGTCGTTGAATCAAAAGAAACATATGTTTATGACGATGAATTAGACGCAGATAATAAAATTAATGATGTGCGCCAAGATCCAGGCTATAAATCAAGTGAAAAGAAATTTAAAGCTGGTAAAGTAAATAAAGCTGGCGAAGAAATTCGTCCAGATACTTGGATTGTTATTACTAAAGTTAGACCTTAATTTTATGAAAACGGTTTCATAAATTGATACCTCCTAGAAAAAGTTGTATAATATATCTAGGAGGTATATTATGATGATAAGTTTAATAAAAGCAATTTGCGCTTTAATTCGTGCAGCACAGGTGATTTAATGGGATATGGACAATATGGTCGCAATGTTTCATATAGCGGCATTTATAAGATAACCAATAAGTATAATGGTAAGGTTTATGTGGGTCAATCGCAAAATATTTACACGAGACGAAATCAACATTTCGCGGCATTAAGCGGTGGCACGCATGAAAATAGAGCTATGCAGAAGGATTATAATCTATATAGTAGATACTTCTGCTGAGATGTAATTGAATACTGCGGTCGAAATGAGCTTAATGAGCGTGAAAAGTATTGAATTGATAAATTAGGTTGCGCCGCGCCAAATGGTTATAATCAAGGTTGGCAACCTTATAAACGCAAACAAGAGAAAAAGTTAATAGTGCGGGGTTATCGCCGCAGTCGTTAATGCGTCCTTGGTGTAAAGGTAGCACACCAGTCTTCAAAACTGGGATGATAGTCTCCAAAACTATTGGTGTGGGTTCGAGTCCTACAGGGCGTGCCAAGAAAGGTTCAAGTGAACCTTTTTTTAATTTATGCGGAAAATTACTTGACATAGCCTTAAAAATATAGTATACTTATTATATAAGGAGAAATAAATTATGAAACTTTATAAAATGAAAATTATTAACTGCGGTGAAGATATTATAGTGCCAACTCAAATTACACGTGAAGGTTTTGAAATGAATATGATTAGATTGTCTAAAGACAGAATTAGCACTATTTGTAATTTTAATCATACTGAACATTACAAAGAAATTACTTATTCTTTTGCGGTTAATAGTTGGACTATTGAGTTAATTGAAAAAGAAGCTTTAGATGGGTATATTGTTTCCGATGATGAGAGGTATTTTTATTAATGGGCATTAAAGTTGAGTTTGAATTTAAAGGTTTTTTAGTTCGTTTTTATGACTATGGAATAGAAGTCATCGACAGTTATAAGCTAACGAAAACCAAAGAAATAAGAGCCTTTTTGGAAGAGTTAATGGGTTTAGAGCTTTATAAACAATATAATTTTACGAGAAAAATTTCGAGTTATATTGCAGAATGGAAGTTCCATAATTTTTGTTATAAAATACATTTTAAGCGCAGTAGTGCTAAAGATGTATTCTTAGATAAAGCGTTTCCGCGCACGGCAAGAGGTAGAATTGAAAGCGCGATTTATAAGGTATTAAGTATTTTTTATTAAAAAGGAGCAATTATGAAATTAAAATATAAATATGGACGTTGCGGTGGGTGCGGTGAATTAGTTAGATTATACAGTATAGATAAGTGTGATAATGGAGATACTCTTTTTTGGTATGATTGTCCTAACTGCCGTTATTGTGGAGTGGTTAAAGCGATTGATCCAAATATAGCAGATACTCAAGAAATTCTTAGTAAATTTCCTGATGAAAAAGAAGATGTTGAAAATGAAAAAGATATTATCTTCGATACTGATGTTAGTGATTTAATGGATAAGCTAATTAATATTAAAAATAAGTATTATGATACTGTATCTCAAGTAGAATTATTCACTATTGGAATGAATAATTTAAAAACCATTATTAAAAAACTAATATGGGGTGAAGACTTAGATACAGAAGAAAAAGATATGATAGTAAATATTTTAAAAGAGGATGAAGAAGAAAATGAGTAAATTAAGAGATTTAACCAATAAAGAATTAAGTACTTGGTGTAATCGTCAAACTGCGGGTGAATGTAGAAGTTGTATTTTAAATCAAATTTGTAAATCAGTTAGATTATTCGATACCGATGAATGGCGAAAAGTACTTAATGATAAAGCATTAGATACCGAAATACCTTATTATTTATTAGATGATGATGAAGTAGAATATTTATCTACTGTTATTGCACCATTTTATGACGATATTATTAATATCACAAGATTTAGTCATGAACCATGTAAAAATAAATATCAATATCTGCGCATTAAAATTGAAAACGAAGATGTTTTGTATTTTCCTATTCCTAAAGGTAATTATTTTCTTGGTATGGAAGAAGGACGTAGTTATACATTAAGAGAGTTAGAATTACCAAAAAGATTAGTATTTGAAAATATTCGATTAACACCAAATTCAATGTATTAAAAAAAGACTCATAAAGAGTCTTTTTTATTTGGTTAAATTCTATCTGTTAAAATATATTTGTCGCCCCAATGTGTTGCTAGCCCTTCGAACCAAGCGTCATCATAGGCAGTTGGTGGAGTTAATCCATGGCGTTCATATTTTAGGCGACGATACCAATAACGAATTGCAGAAGGTATTCCGATAATAAGTAAGAAGAACGGACCGAAAATAATGTTTTGTATACCATGTCCACATTCGTGTTTGCATAAATGCTCTGATTGGTCATTTTCGCCGCAAATAAAGAAGCAACCTAGTTCAAGACCACCTCAGCTTTTACCTATTGTGCCATATAAACGACCATGGAAGGTATGAACTGAGCCTTTTAACGCGCAGATAGTAATCATAACTAAACCCGCGAATGAAGTAATAATTCCTCAGGTGAAAGAAAGAAGATAAAAGAGGATACGTTTAATTATTAGTTTTCAATTCATTATTTTGTGCCTCGAGTTTATTGATTTCATCGCGCCAAGCTTGACGTTGGTCTAAAATATCCTTATATTGTGATAGTATTGCTGATGTACTATTGCCGAGTAATTGTGCTTCGGTAATTTTATTAATTATATAGTCTGTATTAAATAGTTTTTGTTTTAGTTCATAGATTGCGTTTTCATTGATCAGTTGATAATCGGGAGTATCGTCAATTGTGATAGTCCCGTCATCATTATGTATAATTGTGCCTTCAATACCACAACATTGAGTTTCTTGAAGTAATTGTTCAAATTGTTCTTGTGTTAATGTTTTTTTCATATATCTTATCAC
>CALBGF010000009.1 GCA_937893635.1 uncultured Mollicutes bacterium
ATGAATCTGGAAATAGTTCTATGGAATATTTACAAAATACTTGTGTTCCTGGAAGTGTAACTCAAAATATTAATCTCGCCTTAGCGTTATCTAAACATTTAATCCATGATGGTGCTTGTAGAATTCATGGCGGTGGATTTGAAGGAACAATTTTAGCGTTTGTTCATGAAGATGAATTAGAATATTATGTTGAAGAAATGGGAGAAATATTCGGCAAAGAAAATGTCCATCAAATTTCAATTAGAAATGAAGGATCAAAGCATTTAAATTAATGTAAATAAGACTATTATAAGCAATAATGGCTTAAATAGTCTTTTTTAGTTTAAATTACTATAAAAATAATTTTCGTGCATTTCTTTGTTTTATAAAATAAATTTTCTTTATTATTGTCTTAAACTAGTTTAAAATTAAATTGATAAAGGAGTTGTTATCATTTATGAAATGTAGTTGGTTAAAAGATGCAATATTTTATGAAATATATCCTAATTCTTTTAAAGATAGCAATGATGATGGATATGGTGATTTTTTAGGTATTATATCTAAACTTGATTATGTTAAAGATTTAGGCGTTAATGCTATATGGCTTAATCCACATTATGATTCTCCTTTTATGGATGGCGGCTATGATGTACGAGACTTTTTTAAATGTTCTTCACGATTTGGAACAGAAGAAGAATTTGATAAATTAGTTAGTGAATGTCATAAAAGAAACATTCACCTTATAGTTGATTTAGTCGCGGGGCATACAAGTGAAGAAAATGAAATGTTTTTAAAAAGTGCTAGTCCAAAACATAATGAATACTCTGACCGATTTATATGGACTAAAAATCCTTGGGACTGCCCAAGTGAATATAAATTTCTTAATGGAAGATATAATCGATTTGGCGCTTATATGGTGAACTTCTTTTCTACTCAACCGGCCTTAAATTATGGATTTAATAAAATAACTCATGATTGGCAAATGTCATATAAAGATGAAGAACCTAGAAAAACACAAGAATTTTTATTATCAGTTATGCGCTTTTGGCTTAATAGAGGCGTTGATGGTTTCCGTGTCGATTTAGCGGATTCTTTAGTAAAAAATGATGATAACAAAGAAGCCACTATTGAGATATGGAAATATATGATTTCTACTATAAAAAAAGATTATCTAGATATTATGTTTGTATCAGAATGGAATAATCCTTATCAATCATTAGAAGCAGGATTTGACGCTGATTTTGTTCTTGATAGAGCAAATAACTTTTATAACGATTTATCAAGAATTGAAGAATTTAATCCTAAAGTGAAATCATTTTTAGAAGTTGATAGCGTTTTTGATATAAGAGAAGATTTAAAAAAGACTATAAAAATGATTAATGATAATAAAGATAAGGGATTTTTAAGTTTTATTACATGTAATCACGATACCATAAGATCTAGTTATTATTTAGATGAAAAAGAATTAAGATTATTTAATTTTGTAGTTTTAACTTTACCTGGTGTTCCTTTTATTTATTATGGCGATGAATTAGGAATGAAATATCAAGATGATATAGATTCGGTAGAATGCGGATATGCAAGAACTGGTTCAAGAACTCCATTCCCTTGGAGTGATAATAAGAATCAAGGATTTTCACCTTTAGAAAGTACTAAGCCATTTTTACAAGTCGATTATTCAACTAGTTTATTTAAACAAGAAAAAGATGACAAATCCTTACTTAATTTAACTAAAAAATTAATTAAACTTCGTAATGAAGATAATAACTTAAAAGATAATGGTATTCGTTATTTTGAAACTAATGATTCACGCTTATTAGCGTATTATCGAAATAATGATTTAATAATTGTTAATCCGACTTTAAATACCAAAGATATTAAGTTAGATTGCGTTAGCAAAATTATATTTAAAGATGGAACTGCTGAAATTAATAATAAGATAATATCAATAGGAGGACAATCCGCAGTGATTGTTAGTATTAAAAATGTTTAATAAAGATTTTTTATGGGGAGTATCAACAGCAAGTTATCAAATTGAAGGAGCTTATCTTACGGATGGTAAATCCTTATCAATTTGGGATACATTTACGAATACTTTAGGAAATACTTATCGAAATCAAAATGCGAATATTGCATGTGACCATTATCATCGTTATTTAGAAGATATTGGTTATATGGAAAAGTTAGGCGTAAATGTTTATCGATTTTCTATTTCTTGGAGTCGTGTTTTACCAAATAATTTAGAAGAAATAAATGAAAAAGGTGCACAATTTTATATTAATTTAATAGATAATTTAAAGAAAAACGGCATAAAACCATTTGTGACTTTATTTCATTGGGATTTACCAGAATATTTAGAAAAACAAGGAGGATTTTTATCTCCTGATTTTCCTAAATGGTTTGAACAATATACCAAGGTAATATGTAATATTTTTAAAGATAAGGTATTAGATTATATAACATTTAATGAACCAGAAAATAGTGTTTATAATGGACTGGTTTCTGGAAGTTTTGCACCAGGCAAAAAATTAAGTAATAAAGAAGTATTATTAGCTATTCATAATATTCTTTTAGCTCATGGCCATTCTGTTAATGTAATAAGAGAAATGGTACCCAATGCTAAAATTGGTTTTTCAGCTTGCGGATGGGTGCCAGTACCTAATAAGAATCATTCAGAAAGTGAAGAAGATGCTTATCAAGATTATTTTGACTTAAAAGAAGATCGTTTAGGTGATGGAGTTGCGATATGGTATGACCCGATTTTCTTAGGAAAATATCCTAGTCGATATTATCAAGTGTTTAATGATATTATGCCAAATATTAAAAAAGAAGATATGGAATTAATTTCTCAAAAAATTGATTTTTGTGGAATTAATTTATATTCTGGTTATTATGTTGATAATATTAATGGACATATCATTCAAGTTAATCCAACAGATCGAAAAATTATGGATAATGGTTATACGATTTTACCAGAAGTAATGTATTATTCACCTAAATTTTTATATAAAAGATATAAGACTCCAATCATTATTACGGAAAGTGGATGTGGAGACTTTGCTAAGCCCACTAACAATAAGATTCACGACAAAATGCGTATTGAATGCTTACATTCTTATTTATCTTATTTAGAAAAAGCTTATAATGAAGGTGTTGATATTAGAGGATATTTCCATTGGTCACTTATGGATAACTTTGAATGGAGCGAAGGGTTTAAAATTCGTATGGGACTAATATATGTAGATTATGCTAAACATCAAAAAAGAATATTAAAAGATTCGTTTTTTGAATATAAAAAGATTATTGAATCATCAAAAAATTAAGGAAGGAAAAGCATGGAAAATAAAGAAGAAAAATTACCAAGTACAAGAGTGGAACAATTATTTTATTCTTTGAAATTTTATTTTGGAAATGTTTCATTTGCTAGTTACATGACATTTATATTTGCTATACCGCTTGCCATATATGCTTTTTTCTTTTGCTATCAATGGATTGCTATATTAAATACACCAGATGTAACTAAAGAAAATATTATGATTTTTGGCTCTTTGTATTTGTTACCATTAATTCCTCTTACTGGATTATTAGGTATAGGATTAAGTGGTGCTTATAAAATGATGATAAGAATTACTTCTGATCAACCGTGCAATGCTAGTAATTATTTTTCTGGAATAAAAGAGAATTGGTGGCAATTTCTTATTTATTTTCTTATTTTAGGATTAGGTAGTTATTTTGTAATATTTAATTTTTTCTTTTTTAGTCCAAAAGAAAATAATTTATTATTTGTAATTATTCGCTTTTTGTCATTAATAGTATTTTGCTTTTTATTAAATATTGTTACTTGTGCTTCGGTAGAACAAGTTAAATATAATATGAAAGTGCGTGATATTTTACGCAATGCTTTTATATTATCTTTTAAAAAGACATTACCAACATTTGGACTTATAATTTTAACAATTGCACCATTATCTTTAGTATTTTTCTTTTCTCGTGTCGTTAAAGTTATTATACTTGCCGCGTTATTCTTATTTTACTTTGGATTATCTTCTTTAATTATTGTTCTTCGTTATCAATATATATTTGATGAAATAATTCATAAAGAAAATCGTCCGGCAGAATATCATCGTGGGTTATCTTCTTTTGGAGGACATAAAGAATGAAAATAGGTATTTTAGGATGTGGACGTATTGCTCAAAAAATAGGAAATACTTTAAAATTAATGGGATTAAATAAAGAATGTTATATTGCATCTCGAGATATAAACAAAGCTAAACAATTTAAAGAAGAATACGATTTTGCAGGATTTTATGGAAATTATGATGATTTGATTAATAACAAAGATATTGAATTAATTTATATAGCTACAATTAACTCATTGCATTATGAGCACGCCAAATTATGCTTAGAAAATGGTAAAAATGTTTTATTAGAAAAGCCAATCACTTTACGATTAAAAGAGGCTAAAGCGTTATATGATTTAGCAAAAAATAAAAATCTTTATATTGGAGAAGCATTATGGACAGCGTATATGCCATCTTTAAAAATAATCCAATCATATATTAATAAGTATTTTAACAATATTACTAGCTCTTTAGCGGTATTTAAAGTTAATTCGATTATTAAAGAAAGAGTAAATCGTAAAGATTTAGGTGGAGGAGCGCTTTTTGATTTAGGAATATATCCAATTGCAATTACTTTATTAACATGTGGATTTAATTATAACGCATTATTAATAAAAAATATTGAATATTCTAATGAAGTAGATATAAAAGAAGAATTTGGGTTTGCTTATGATAGCTTTTTTGCAAAGTGTGTTGTGGATGCGACATATAACCGTGAATCTTATTTAAAAATTCAAAATGATGATTATTTAATGCAAGTATCACCAATTGAATGCCCAAAAGAAATTAAAATATTTAAAGGAAATCAATTGATAGTTAATGAAGATATATCACCAAAATTAACTGGATTTGAATATGAAATATTAGAAAGTATAGATTGTATAAAAAATAAAAAGAATTATCCAAGTAGTTGGGATAAAGATAAGTCACTTAAAACTTTAGATATTATGACTAACATTATTCATTTTTAAAGGAGTACATTATGATAAAAGTAATTGATAATAAATTTATTAGAGTTGATACAAAAAATAATACTTTAGCTTTTTATATAAAAGGTGAACTTCCTGAAATTGTGTATTATGGAAAAAAGTTAAAAAATGATACGGATTTTACTCCATTTTTAGGCATTACAGATATTACTGGTGTTGATATGCGTGATTATGTATTATCACAATTTGGAAAAGAAGATTATAAAGAACCAAGTATTAAAATAAAAAATTCTAATGGCACCTTTGTTTCAGATTTTAAATTTGTTAAATTTGAACTTAATAAATCATTAATTAATAATTCTTCTTTACCATTAAGTAGAAATAAACTAGAAAATATTTGTTTTATTCTTAAAGATGATGTTAATAATATTACTTTAGAAATTTATTATTCATTTTTTAACAATTCTGATATTATTGCGGTTAATTCACGCCTAATTAATGAAGGAACACTTCCAATTTATTTAAATAAGATTCCATCTTTGCAATTAGAATTAAAAACAGATTATTTTAATATTTATACTTTTGATGGCGGATGGGCTAAAGAAAGAATGCGCCATGAATCAACATTGCGCGGTGGATTATTTATTAATGAATCAAGAACAGGCTCTTCATCCGCGGATCATAATCCGTTTGTTTTACTTAAAAATAAAAATGGTTATTATGGCTTCAATTTAATGTATTCTTCTAATCATAAAACAAGTATTGAAATTGATGCATATAAACACGCTCGAATAATATCAGGTATTAATGATTTTATGTTTGAATATAAAATTAATCCTAATGATATATTTATTGCTCCAGAAGCATTTATGATTTATGAAAAAAATGAAGATATACTTTCTTTAGAATTTCATGAATTTATTCAAAATCATATTGTGCATCCTAAGTACAAAGAAAAAATTAGACCAGTATTAATGAATAACTGGGAAGGAACTAATTTTGATTTTACTAAACAAAAAATCATTGATATTGCTAAAGTTGCTAAAGACGTAGGTGCGGAATTATTTGTTCTTGACGATGGTTGGTTTGGACATCGTGACGGGGATAATTCTTCATTAGGCGATTGGTTTGATTATAAAGAAAAAACTGGTGGATTAGATAAGTTAGCAAAAGAAATTAAAGATTTAGGACTTAAGTTTGGTATTTGGGTTGAACCAGAAATGATTTCTGAAGATAGCGAATTATATAAGAATCACAAAGAATACGCAATGTTAATACCTAATCGCAAACCTCATTTACACCGTAATCAACTAATGCTTGATTTAACAAATGAAGAAGTTAAAGAATATGTGTTAAATAGTTTAAGAAATGTACTCAATTTAACTAAAGCAAATTATGTAAAATGGGATTATAATCGTAATATGTCAGATGTTTATTCATCGAAATATTCTTCGAATGAGTATTATCATCGTTACATTATGAATTTATATGAAATAATGGCCACTATCACAAAGGAATATGAAGATGTTTTATTTGAAGGATGTGCAGCTGGAGGATCGAGATTTGATTTAGGAATTTTATATTATATGCCGCAAATTTGGACAAGTGATAATACTGACCCATATGATCGTATTTTCATTCAAACTGGCACTACTTATGCTTATCATCAAGTTAATATGGGAGCACATGTTTCTGCTTCACCTAATTGGTTTACTAAACGAACTTCATCTTTAGAAACACGTTTTAATGTTGCCTGTGGTGGTAATTTAGGATATGAATTAGATCCTACTAAATTTAATGAAGAAGAAAAAAGTGTTGTTAAAAATCAAATTGAATTTTATAAACAAAATCGCGATATTTTTCAATTTGGGAATATTGCATATTTAAAGAGTGTTTATAAAAATGGAATTGGAGGATTTATTACATTATCTAAAAATCATAAAAAAGGATTTATGGTTATTACTTCCTCATCATTAAAAAATGATATTAGTTTAAAATTACCACTTTTATCAAATAAAAAAGAATATCGTCTAATAGGTAGAGATATTCACTTTACTTGTATTTTAAAAGGAAATACATTAAAAAATATAAATGATATTTTTGCTAAAATAGTTGATAAATCAATTTATAATTTATATAGCGTAATGCTAAGTATTGAAGAAATCTAAAGATCACCCAAATAAGTGTAAACTTTATGTCGCTCTAACTTTACATCGCGGGCTTTACAATATTCATTAATAGTTACTACCTGATATCCTCTTTCATAAAGAGCAGGTAGTAATTTTTTTACGGCGTTAATGGTAGTTTGATATCCTTCATGCATTAAAACAATGCCACCTTCACAAAGATTATTAATGACAGTGTTATATATTTCATCAGCGCTTTTTCCACTCCAATCTAATGTATCTAATCCATTAGTCCAGTTAATAAGCGGATAATTAATTGTATCTAAAACTAGACCATTATAAGTACCAAAAGGTAAACGCACTAAAGCTTCATTAATATCCACAAATTCATTCAAATTTGTTATGGTACCATTAACTTCCGATTTTATTTCTCGAGCAGGTAAATCTTCTAAATGTTTATGATTTAAAGTGTGATTACCAATTTGAAATTTGCTTGTAATTGCGCGTTCAATGGTACTTTTATTAGCTTCAACAACATTTATTCCTTTATAGAAAAAAGTACCATGAGCTTCAAAACCTTCACTAGCGTACTTCTTATTAAAATCATCGAAAACATCTAATAATTGATTCGCGGTATTACTAATTGGCCCATCATCAAAAGTAAAACAAATTAAGCGATTGTCTTTATCAACATGTGAAATATCGGTATTAGAAACATCCCAATATTTTTCTTTATCTACATCACTAGTAGAAGTTGATGTATTTGAATTATTATTACTCGTACTAGGGGTGTTACTTATAGAAGTGGTTCCATTATTACAGGCAGTTAGAAGTGTTAATAATAACAAACTAGGTAATTTTTTCATAAATTTTCTCCAATTCTTTTTCATTTTTTTTCATTATAACATAAGAAATAAAAAAGTATAGAAAATTATTTTCATAGTTTTTGATTTATAGTAAAAATAATGTTGCAGGCATTTTATATTTATTATAAAATTATCGTGTAAATGAAAACGCTTTAATTTTGTGTTAAGGAGGAAAGTATGGTTTTTGCAAAGAAGAAAAAATTTAATCCTTTAGATAACTTAACCGATGAAGAAAAAATACTAGCTAAAAAGTCATATTGGCGTAGAAATATTTGTATTTTCATAATGATGATACCAATAGTTGTTTGGTTTTTAGTATTTGCTTATTGGCCACTTTATTATCTTCGCATGGCTTTTTATGATTATAAGTATTTAAAAGGCTTTGCAGGTTCAGAATTTGTAGGATTTAAATATTTTATTGAATTTTTCCAAAAAGGTGGATTGAAATATGTTTGGAATACATTAGCTATTAACTTACTAGCCTTAGTATTCTTATTTCCATTCCCAATTATCTTAGCTGTTTTATTTAATGAACTAAATAATGTGATATTTAAAAGGACAGCTCAAACAATATCATATTTGCCACACTTCCTATCCACGACAGCATTAGTTGGTATTATTTATCTAGTATTTGATAGTGACGCCGCGGGTGGATTAATAAATCATATTTTGGTAAGTGTGTTTAACGTTAATCAACAAAACTTTTTATCAAGTAATGAATGGTTTAGATTTATTCAAGTTGTGTCGGGAATTTGGCAAACAGCTGGTTGGTCCACTATTGTGTATACCGCAGCATTAACAGCGATTGATCCGCAACTTTATGAAGCCGCTCGTGTGGAAGGTGCTTCAAGATGGCATCAAATTGTAACTATTACTTTACCAGCTTTAGTTCCAACAATATTGATAATGTTAACATTGCAACTAGGATCAATTATGGGTAGTAACTTTGATAAGATTCAGTTATTACAAAATCCGGGTAATATTGAAGTTTCAGAAGTAGTCTTAACATTTATTTATGACCAAGGTATTAGAATGCCTGGTTATGGTACAGCAGTAGGACTACTAAATAGTGTCGTTGGCTTAATATTTGTTATTGCTTCAAATAGAGTTTCTAAAAAGATGGCCAATACATCAGTCTGGTAGGTGATAGTATGAAAGAATATAAAGCTAAAATGAAAGTTAAGAAGTCAGTTGGCGAACATATCTTTGATGCTGTTATCGTTATTATTATGTTGATTTTAATGGTAATGATCTTATATCCATTAATTCATTTAGTAGCGGTAAGTCTCTCTAATCCTGATTCTATTAGAAATGGCTCAGTAGGCTTAATACCAGTTGGATTTAACTTAGATGCTTATAAATTAATTTTAGGTGACAAACAAATTTATGAAGCGTATGGTTCGACAATATTTGTTTGTGTTATGAACTGTATATTGTCACTTGTATTGTTATGTTTTGCTGCTTATCCATTAGCGTATGGTGATTTTAAATCAAAAGGTTTATTTTCTAAATTTATTATCTTAACAATGTTCTTGTCAGCGGGTATTATACCTAACTTAACAGTAATTAAAGCATTGCATTTAGATGGTAGTTTATGGTCATTAATACTTACGGGTTTATTAAGTGCTTATAACATTATTGTTGTAAGAAGTTATTTTGAAGGATTACCAAAAGCACTTATTGAATCTGCAAGAGTGGATGGTGCGAATGACTTCCAAATATTGTTTAGAATTATCATTCCTTGCTCTAAACCAATTCTTGCTACAGTCGCACTTTGGATAATTGTTGCGCAATGGAATAGTTATATGTATCCACTTATTTATTTAGGAAATGAAAGTACAACATTACAAATTTATTTAGCTAATGCGATTAAAGATGCGGCGTCATTATATTCAAACAATGGTGGATTATTAATTGATGAAGCATTCTCAACTCAATTACGATATGCTGCAGTGGTATGTAGTATTATCCCAATACTTGTTATCTTCCCATTTGTACAAAAGTTCTTAGTTAAGGGCGTTACAGTGGGTTCAGTAAAAGAATAAAGAAAGGAAATTTAAATTATGAAAAAGAAAAATTTAGTTTTGTTATTTGCGGGTTTATTATCAATCTCCCTTACTTCATGTAATGGAGGCGGTAATAATAAAAACAAAGTCGAACACCATAAAGAGGATTATTATGAACACATTGATAATAATTATGATTTTTACTCACGTGATAAATTAACAATCACAATGATGTTACCAACCGAAGCTGGTTATTCTGATGCATTGATGAGTAAAGTAGAAGAAGCAACAAACACAAAAATAATTATCAAATCTTATAATAGTGATGCATACGCTAATGCGATTGTTGATTCATTCTCTAGTGCCAAAAACATGCCAGATATTTATTGTCGTGTTCCAGATATTGAAGTATTTAAAGAACAAGACGCTGCTTATGAATTATATGATTTATTAATGCAATATGCTCCTGATTATCGTAAAAACTTAAGTGTCGATGATTGGGTACAATTAACTGATGCAACGACACATGGTATTTATTCCATTTCTAATATTCGTGAACCAGAATATCAATTATCTTATTTAATGCGTAAAGATTGGCTTAGCAAAGTTGCTAGTGAGTTATCATTTGAAGTTGATGTAAATAACCCATCATTTACTTGGGATCAATTCACTGAGGTATTAGAACATTTTAGAGATGATGATCCAAATGGAAATGGTAACAAAGACGAATTGCCATTTTCTGTAGAAAATATTTCTTATTTAAGATATTTATTTGGAATTAATACTTCCTATTATTTCACTAATGATAGCGATAATGGATATCAAGCAGTTGTTGATCATCAAAACTATAAAAAGTATTTATCATCAATTCAAGATTTATATGCTGGTAATTTATTAGATAACCAATATATTACCGCTAGTGTGGAAAGTTTAATGTCCGCAAATAAATTAGGGGCTTGTATCACTTATGCAGAATATGCTCAAACATCACTTAATTCTTTACGTGATCCAAATAACGAGAATCGTGTTCCTAATGCTGATTGGGTAAGTTTTAAATTAACTGGTCCAAAATGTCCAGATGGAAAAACTTATGATGGTGTTCCTTCTGCAGCAGGTTTAGTTCATGGCTTTGTTGTTTCTTCCACAGTTAGTGAAGAAAGAGCAAAAGAATTAGTAAGAATATTAAACTGGTTTTACCGCGAAGAAGGAGAAACTTTATTTAATTATGGTGTTAAAGATGTTCATTATACTGAAGTAAATGGTAAAAAAGTAATTAAACAAGAATATGCATCATTTACTAATGCACGTTCTGCGGGATTATTATTCTCCGCTATGCCATTCCACTGGTTAAAAGATTCTTATATTCAAATGGTTACTGGTGGAAAGGATATTAGTGAATTAGATGCTGGACAAAAGGCGTTCTACAATGCTTTAGGTATTGATAAATTTAACTTCCAAAAGCAAGCTGTTTCTATTAATACTAGTGAATGGAGTAGTAATTCTAAAACGTTAATGAATCAATTAAGTGCTTTTGAAGCAAATGTAATTAAAGGAAGCATTGATGATCGAAAACTTGATAGTGAATTAGCTAAGATAGTTTCGGCTTTCTCTAAAGCAAGCAAAGAAGCTAATGAAGTATATTCAGAAATTTACGATATTTGTAAGTAATTAATGGTAACAAATATGTTTGAAATTTCTAATGGATTATTAATTAAAGATGGAAAACCGGTAATAGCGGTGGGTAGCCACTATTACCCTTCCTTTCATCCTTTAAAAGTTCCAGTTATAGACCATGCTAAACGAATAGAAGAAGCAAAAAAAGATATAAAAAGCATTAAAGAATTAGGATTTTCTTTAGTCCGTGTTGCTAGTATTGGCGAATCTAAATTAGTTAATGATGTAATTATAAAAGATTTCACTTTTGTTGATGATTTAGTGGATTTAATTAGTCAAAATCAAATGGCGGCGCTCGTTAGAATTCAAGGATATAGTACAAATTTACGCGGTGTTGATAATGCTTTAATGAAAAATCAAGAAGGAAAAGATATTCCGCTTAAATGGGATTACTTTATTAGAAATTGTTTGAATAACAAAAGTGTTATTAAAGAAGATGAAGAGATAACAATATTATCCGCAAAACATTTTAAAGATAATAAAAATGTTATTGGATTTCAAATTTATAATGAGCCTGCTTATCCTTTTGATGGATTTTATGATTATAACGTTTATAGTGTTGAGGCTTGGAAGAACAAATTTCATAAAACAAAAAATCCTCCAACACATCGACCAACGAATAAGAAGATTTGAAAGATTGGCTATCATTTAGAAAATTCTCTAATGATTCTATGAATGATTATCTTGTTAAATTAGGTAAATTAACAAAAGAATATTCGAATAAACCAGCATTTACATGTTTAATGCCATGTGCAATTCAACAAGGAAGCGCAATTAGAGGATGTAATATGTTTAAAATCGCTAAAGGTATGGATTTTTTAGGAATTACTATTTATATTTCTCCACTTGGAGTAACTGCTCGAGAATTTAGTCGTGCTATTGATATAACTAATGCTATTGCAAGATTAAATAATACGCATGCTTGGGCAATTGAGTGTGATGCAAGAGTGGATGCTTCCAAAAAAGAATATGAAATTATGATTTTATCTTTATTAGCGGGTGGATTTAAGGGAATATTACCTTATCAATATCGAGCGGATGCTAAATTACAAAATGCACCAGAGCCGGATAAATATGGAATTGTCTATAATGACTTAACGGAAACTAAAAAATTTCAAATAGTCAAGAAAATGAACGAGTTTATTAATTCATTTTCAAATTATTTAGCAAGTTCAGAAGCTTTAAGACAAGATGTTGCCCTATATATGAGTGAAGATATTAATATATATCAAGACGCTATATATAATGGTGAGATTAATAATGCTTGGAAGTGCAAAGAACCAGTTTCATTATTTAGTAATGTTATTTATAACAAATTAATCGATAAAGGATATTTGCCAAGATTTGTAGATATTAATAATTTAAAAGATGTAAAAGTATTATTAATTCCTTCAAGCATGGGTATTAGTGATAACGAAAAGGAAATATTAAAAGATTTTGAGCTTAGTGGTGGCGTAGTTCGTGTATATAATCCACTTAACAATGGATTTGAAACATTTGATGAAACTAAATCAGAAACTTTACAAGATTTAATGACTAATAATCAATTTATGCCAATATATCAAACATTCGATGAAGATATATCACTTAAAATATTAAAAAACGAAAAAGAATATTTAGTGTTTGTAATTAATCATAATGCTAAATTGCTAGATAAAGATAACGTAATAATTGAATTACCTTTCTTAAATAAAAAGGCTTTTAGTTATGAAGTATGTTATCAAAATGAAGATGATAAAGATATAAGTTTTATAGGCGAGAAACTTGTACTTAAACACTTAACTAGTGGAATTATAATTCGCCTAAGAATTGAGGAATAAATTATATGAGTTTTATGTTTTCACCATTTCCGTATGATGATTTAAATGCGGTAAATCACGTTAATGTTAGCAAAAATGTAACAAATCAAATTCTAACTAACAATGAGTTAATTAAAAAAGAATTAACCGACAAATTATTTAATCATTCAAATAGAGTCCTAGTTATTGATGGTTACCCTACTTGTAATTTTAATAGTTTAGTATCAATGTTTGAAGATGTTAAAACATTCAACATGCGTGATATCTATAAAAATGATGAAGAAATACATGATATGTTAAAAGCATATTTACCAGAAGATCGTGTCATGGATCCAGTTTTGTTATATGGTAAATTATTTACGGATGGTTTAAAGAAATTAATGGATGAAAATAAATTAAATGATTTACTTACATCTATTAAAAATGAATCTAGTAAAGTAATTGTTTATGGACATGGTGCTTTAATTAAAGAGATTCGCGCTTTGGCGGACATAAAAATATATATGGATGTTTCTCCAAAAGAAGCGGCGATTCGTGCTAAAAAAGGATTATATGTTAATATTGGTGATAAAAAAGCTCGACCATTTAAAGAATTAATGCGCCGTAATTACTATGTTGATTTTGAAAATGAAACATTATTAAGAAAAGAATTAGTGCAACAAAATGCACTAGATTACTATGTTTTTGGAGATCATGATGATGCATTAACTATGGCACCATTTAGTGTTATGAATGTATTATTTGATGAATTAGTAAAAAGACCATTCCGCTGCAAACCTGTATACATTGAAGGTGTATGGGGCGGATTCTATATGATGCGTATGCGTAATTTACCAAAAACTATGAAAAACTGTGCTTGGATTTTTGATATGATTCCTAGTGAAGTTTCGGTAGTTATTGAATCAAATGATACGAAAATTGAAGTTCCGTATTATACATTCGTTCATGCGCGTGGCGTTAAATTAATGGGACAAGATTGTGTGAATTATTTCCATGGCTATTTCCCAATCCGCTTTAATTATGATGACACATGGCATGCGAATGGAAATATGTCTATTCAATGCCATCCATATCATGACTATGTAAGAAAAGAAAATAATGAATTAGGTCGTCAAGATGAATCTTATTACATTGTTGAGGCAGCAGAAGGCGCTAAAACATTCTTAGGTTTTAATGAAGATATTAATCCAGATGATTTTATGAAAGAAGTATTTGAATCAGAAAAAACTGGTAAACCAATTGATTATTTAAAATATGTTAATGCTGTTACCTCTACTCCAGGAACACAAGTTTTAATTCCAGCTGGAACCATCCATTCTTCCGGTAGAAACCAATTAGTTCTTGAGATAGGTTCTTTAACTATTGGCTCATATACTTATAAACTATATGACTATATGCGTAAAGATTTAGATGGTAATCCACGTCCAATTCACTCAAGACATGGCGACAACGTCCTTCAAAAATACCGCAAAACTAATTGGGTTAATGAGCACATTGTAAGAAGAGCAAAAGGTTTTGATGACCATGATACAGTTTTAACGCAAACAGTTGGTGAAAGTCCATTATTATACTTTAAATTAATGACAACACAATTTTTAGATAAATATGAAGATAATACTAAAAATTCTTTCCATGTATTAACTGTTACTAATGGTGAAAAGGTAAGAATTAGTTCTAAAAATAATCCAGAATATAACTTCGTGGCTAATTACTTGGATATTGTAGTAGTGCCACAAAATGTCGGTGAATATGTAGTGGAAAATTTAGGTAATCAACCAGTTACTATTCATAAGACATTATTAAGAGAAGATTTCTTAGATGAACTTAATCAATACGAAAAAGCATTAAGTGAAAAATAATTAATAAATAATTCTTAATAGCAAAGGAGGAATGATTAATGAAAATAGCAAACAAATTATTCTTAACGGCATTATCTTTTTGTTCAATGATTATTGGCGCAGATGGCTTAAATTCATTTGCTAAAGAGCCAGTAATTGAAGTCAAAGCTAAAGAAAATATGTTAGATGGTGCGACTGTTTATCAAAGAATGTATGAAGATAACTTTGTTGATGGTGTAAATGTTGTTTGGAATACTAGTGATTTATGTGGAAACGATACAGAAATTAAAAAAGATGGTAATGCTTCTTGGAAAGTAGAAGTAAATCCAGGTAATAGTTATGTGGAATACTATTGTGAATTCCCTCGAGTTATCGATTTCCGTCATGGTGACGCGGAAGGCACAGATTCAACATTTAAAAAAGTTGCTACCATTGAATTTGATGTTTATTTAGATTGTAATCCAGGTTGGTATAATTTCTTTTTACTTGAACATCGCGGTGAAGAATATAAAGATAAACCGATTAACCGCCAATATAATCGTTCATTTGTAACATTAGATAAATATATTGATTATACTTTGCAAAAAACTTGGCAACATGTTCAAATTCCTGTTTCTGCTTTCTCTGCTTCTGGTAATAGAGCAAATGATACGGGAACGGCATCAGAAAAATGTATGGTTGATTTAACTAATATTAGTGGTTTTGGTGTTTGCCATATGATTAATAATACAGGTGCTGGATATTTCTATTATGATAATATGGAAATTTGTTTAAATAATAAGCCTGACGATTATTTAGGATGTACTATGGTGCGTCCTGATGAATTTGAGCGCCTAGTTAAAAATAATACTATAAAAATGACTCCAATTGATATATCAGCACTTGCAACAACAGCATTTACTGGTGGGGAAGGTAAAGGTTGGTCTGGTCAAGGAGCGGATAATGAACTAACTGGATTTGATATGTTTGGTGATGTGGATTTCCGTGGCATGAAATTTAATATTCTTGATCCTAATGATCATCAATTTACATCCATTGCTTTAGGAAGCAAAAATAATATGAACATTCCTAAAAACTCACGTAATTTATATGTTGAATCAGTAGAAATACCAATCAACCAAAAAGCCGATGGATTATATATGATTCATAATACCGCTTGGGATGGAAAAAGAGTGGCAAAATACACTTATAATTACGCTGACGGAACAAGTTCAACAACAGACATTATTAAAGGACGCGAAATTTACGACTGGTGGAAGAGTGATGAAAGCGATGTTTGTCCAATTCTTTGGTCAGGTAATAACAATGAAGCTAGTACATATTCGTTAGGTATTAAAGTAAATGTATTTTCTTTTGTTAATCCTAATCCAAATAAAACAATTAAATCGTTAACATGCACTATTGATTCTGATACAGCAGTTGATTTAATTGCCGGTATTACCGCTGTTGATTGTGGTGGCAATGGATTATATATGCAATATTTAGAAAGTAAATTTAATCCAGATACAACTAATTGGTACAATTATGAATTACCTAATTATTCTGATTATGTTGGTAGTGCCTTAGATGTATCTTATTTATTAGATAAAAATATTGATGAAAATGGTTATATTACTACAAAAGGCGAGTATTTTGTTAATGAAAAAGATGAAGTAGTTAACTTTTGGGGAATAAATGTTTCAGGACAATCATTCTTTGGAACATCTAAAGAACAAATCGAATTATTAACTGATACTATTGCCGCAATGGGATATAATATGGTTCGTTTAATTGACTGGGATGCTGGTTTCTATTCTCCTAATATCTTTGGAAAAAATGGTAGTACTAGTGTGGTTGATTCAAATTCTTTAGATGAATTTAATTATTTCTGGTATTGCTGTAAAGAACGTGGCATTTATATTGATATGGTAATGTTAGGTGGAAGATATGGTTCAACACTTAAATCAGTTGGTAGTTTTACTGATGAAGAAATAAGTGATATTAGTAGTGGATTTAAATTTGAAACATATATTGACAGTCGTTTAGTTGATGGAACAAAAAGACTAGTTAAAGAAGTAATGACAACTACTAATAAATATACAAATACCACTTTAGCGGAAGATAAAGTTTTAGCATTAATGGAAGTAGCAAATGAGAATAACTTAACGGATATGTATGGCTATTACACTAGTAGCGAGCAATATGAATTTGTAAGTGATTCTTATAAATTAATGTTCCAAAATCGTTTTAATGAATGGTTATTAAAATTATATGGTAGTAATGATGCATTAAAAGAAGCTTGGAAAGATAAGACTGGAACTGGATTAGTGGGATTATCACGTAAAGAAAATTGTGAAGAAGGAACTGTATTAATTTCTCAAAATTATTTAGGATCTGATTATTCCGCACAAAGAATTAATGACACCTTCCGTTTCTTATATGAACTTCAAGTTAATTATTATGACGATATGTATAGTTGGGCAAAAGGTAGTGATGGACTTAATCTTCATGTTGGATTATGTGGAACAACGAACTTACCAACTGGAGATTTAAATGATTTATATGTAAATGCTGCTTATGATTATATAGCAAGACACTACTACAAATCACATCCAACAACCGGTACAGAATTTGGTGTTGATACCGCAACTGGAACAGTTGGCTCAATGGTTGAGAGTATGAGTGGTAATATTTATGGAGATGCTGCTAAAGGAGATTTAGTTGGTAGTCCATATATCGTAAATGAAGCAAATGAAGCAGAACCGAATACTCATACTGCAGAATATAATATTATGACTTCTGCAATATTCTCTTTACAAGGTTGGAGTGTATGTTCATTTAACTTATCAACTTCGCCATTAGATAGTCAAAGCAATATGATTACTAATGCATTCCAATTTGTAAATCATCCTACTAGAATGGGAACGGCATCTTCTGCAGCACTTCTTTATTACTCACAAGCAATTGCTAAAAATAAAGAAAATTATTATAACGGAATAAATGCTGAAAATGCTTTTGATACAAATAATCAAAATCATAGTATTGCGGGTGGATCTTATATTATTGCTAATGTTGGTAATTATTTCTATGAAGAAGATGAAAAGGGAAACATTACATATATAAATGGTGATGCAGAAACAATTGGTAAAAATAAAGCATCATTACTTGAAAAACTTGAACATTATTATGTTACTAGTGAAGATGGATCTATTTTATGGTCACAAGATGGAACAAGATTTTTAGTAAACACTAATGTATGTCAAGGTGCAGTAGGATATTACGCTAATAAAAAATTAGAACTATCTGATGTAGTAATTGATATTGATAATGATTATAGCACTATCACATTAGCGGGTATTGGAAGTAAAGGCGCAACGATTGAAGGTGCTGATCGCTTATTATTAACTGCTGCTGGACAATGCCGCAATACAGGATATGAATTATCCGCAGATGGAACAACTATTAAAGATTTAGGTGAAGGTCCAGTAAAAGTTGAACAAATTACTGGTGATATTACCATTAAATCAAAAGATGATTTTGAAGTTTATTGCTTAAATAGTTCAGGCAGAAGAACTAAACAAGCAAGTACAAGTAAGACAAGCGAAGGATTTACTGTAATTCATCTTCAACTTGGTGATAATGCGATGAACTATGAATTAGTTCGTAAAAATAAATCGCAAGATACTATCGTAAAATCGTATGATGATGTATATGGTGATATGATGAGTAAAGTAGAAAGCGTTAAAGATTACTTACCATCAATTACAGATAACTTATATATGCTTGATGAAGATGTTACTAGAGGTGATTATTTAGTAGCGTTAGTAAGAGGATTAAATCTTGAAAGTGAAGACGAAAAAGCTTACGCCGATGTATCAAGGTATTATTATGGATATCAAGAGTTAAAAGTTGCGCGTGGACTATATTTAGTTGATGGAACACAAGTAAAAGCTTATGACGCAATGACTAAGTTAGATGCTTATGTTGCGGCATATCGTGTTTTAAATCATTTTGGATTTAAATGTCATAAAGATTATTCGCTTATTTCTGAAGAACTTAAGAGCAGTTTAACTGAAGAACAATTAGACGCTGTTGCAGGATTGTTAGGATCTAAATTTATTGATAAAGAAGATATTAATAATTTAACTTTAGAAAGCAAAATGACAAGAAAAGAGACAGTTAATTTATTATTAGAACTTAAAGATTATAGTAACCATAATCAAGGAAAAGACAAAAATAGTAATGTTGGTTTAATTATTGGATTATCTATTGGTGGAGCAATCATATTAGGAGGGGCAAGTTACGCATTGATAATGTTCTTTAAAAAAAGAAAATTAAATGCTAAAATAAGTAATGAAAAAGAATAGGGGAGAGTTTATGGATAATTGTTTTGTCAAAATGTGTGAAATAAAAAATGATTTGTCTACTTCAGAAAGAAAAATCGTTGATGCAATTATCGAAAATCCAAAAAAAGTTTGTTTGTATTCTGTTACTGAATTAGCAGATTATTGTCATACATCACCAGCCACAATAACGAGAATGTGTAAATCATTAGGTTATTCTGGCTATCGTGATTTTATCAAATGCTTAATGCTTGATGTATCTAATCGTACAATTACTAATGAATTTAGTAATGACTACGCTATGATTGATCCAGATGAATCATTAGAAGGTATTGTTAATAAAGTAATATCTAACAATGCATTAGCAATTAAAAATAGTTATAAAATTGTTGATTTCAATGAATTACGTAAAGCAGTAAGTTTACTTTCTACAACCAAAAGAATTCATTTTTATGGCTTAGGTGGATCAAGCATTGCGGCTTTAGATGCTGAATGTAGATTTTTAAGAATAGGAAAAGATGCTCATGCTTTTACGGCTTATCATGAACAAATATTTGCCTCTGCAAATTTAACTAAAGCTGATGTTGCTGTAATTATTTCTTATTCTGGTGAAACTAATGAAATACTTGATGTAGCAAAATTATGCCAACAAGTAGGTACAAAAATCATATCAATTACAAGATATTCAAACAATTCTCTTAGCGAATTAGCGGATGTTAAACTTAAAACAACATCAATAGGTAATTCAATAAGAAGTGTAGCTTCTGGTGCGCAAATTGCTCAATTAAATATGGTTGATATTTTGTATTCTGCAGTTGCTATGAATAACTACGAAGAATTAGATAAACTATATCAATTAACGAATGAAATAATTAATAAGAGTAAAAAAACTTATTAGGAGAATTAAACATGTATAAAAACAAATATAAAAAAGCACTGACATTTTCCTTTGATGATGGCACTGTTTTTGATAAGCATTTAGTAGAATTATTAAACAAATATGGAATGAAATGTACCTTTAATCTTAATAGTGGTAAAATGACTCACGCAGATAACTGGGTTAATAAAAATGTAATCATTTCTCACTTAAATCGTACCGAAATTAAAGATATGTATAAAGGCCATGAAATTGCTAGTCATAGTTTAACACATCCATTCTTTGATCGCTTAGATTATGAAACACAATTAAATGAAATTAAAACTGATATTGAAAATTTAGAATATTATTTTAATACAAAAATCAAAGGATTTGCCTTACCATATGGTTGCTATAATGATGATACTTTAAAAGCATTAAAAGAATGTAATCTTCATTATAACCGCCTTGCTGGTACTACAATGTCATTTGATAAACCAAAAGATTTAATGAAATTTAGTGGCACTTGTCATTTCCATAATCCAAAAATCATGGAATTAGCTAAACAATTTATTGAATTAAACCCAGATGAAGAAAAAATATTTTATATTTGGGGACATAGTTATGAATTAGAAGTTGATAATTTATGGGAAGAGTTTGAGGAATTATTAAAATACTTAGCAAATAGAGACGATATCTATTATTGTACTAATTCAGAAGCATTTCATATCGACTAATTTAGCGGCACATTACGTGTCGTTTTCTTTTTTCTTTCTTTGTGAAAATTATTTTCATATATAATTTGCTTTTGTTAAAAAAATTATTGATACATATTTTATTCATCACTATAATTACTTTGTAATCGCTTACACAGGAGGATAATTTATGAAAGCAAAACATTTGTTTGCAGTTATGTGTGCAGTTATGATGGGATTTAGCGTAGCAATTAATAATAAAGAAGAAGTTAAGAAAGCTGATGCTGATGTTGTAGAAAAGAGTTTAACAATTTTTGAAAATGGTAGTTTCTATGATGATGGTGCACATAGTGGAGGATCTAGCATTACTGATGGTAATTGGTGTAATAGTGGCAGTTGGGCTACATCTATAGTTACTTTGAATTCTGTTATTGATTTATCATCTTATGAAAAGATAAATATAACATACACTAACACAGGAACTTCTGCTGCTTGGATTCAATTTGGAATGGGAAATATTAATGGTAATGAATATGACTTTTTCCAAACAGGTAAAAGTTTTGCTATTAGTGAAAAATCAAATGTTATAACTATCGATATGAGTTTGTTTACATCTGCTACAAGTTTATCTTGTATTCAAAATGAAACAAAAGTGGAAAATAAACATCAAGGCATATCACTTGATATGACTAAAATTCAAGGATTTAGTATGCAAGGAGATAATGTAGTGAGTGTTTCCAAAATAGTTGTAACAAAAAATGTTACAATTGATGTTACATCAAAAGAAATTGCTATTTTAAAAGATGGAAAGACATATAGCAGTTTTGATTCTACAAAAGGAATTGTTTCATCAAATTTGACTGATGGAATTTGGGCTAATAATGCTGCATGGGCTCATTCAAGAATAATATTTGATACACCTTTAGATTTAACTTATTTTGAAACAATTGAAATTAAATATACAGCAACTGCAACTGCTACATGGGCAAAAAGCGGAGAATTTGGTATTGGAAATAAAGGCGGAGAAGGAACTACCTTTGAATATGATTACGTAGCTATCACTAAAGATATAGATGTTACTGGTGCAGAAGCCACGATGGTTTTGAATATTGCTGACTATTTAACAACTAATGTTACATGTACTTGGACCGATGATCATTCAGATACTTTACTGGATGTGAGTAAAATTCAAGGCATTAGTGTTAAAGCAGGTGCAATTAATTTAAATATTACAAGTATTATTGCTAAAAGTTCTCTATTATCTTTAGTTGAAAAATTAGACACATTTAATTTATGTGATGCAACCATCGAACAAATTCAAGCAATGATTGAAGAATATAATTTAGTGCTTACCAAAAATCCTAATGCAAGTAATTATCAGCTTGATGAGAATACTACTTTAGCTCAAAGAATGGATTATATGGAAATGATTCTAAATAAAAAGGCAGCTAATTCTAGTCAAACAGTGGGTTCTGGAGTTGTTATTCAAACTAACAAAACAGGCAAAGAGTCATTAATTGCATTAATTGCAATATTAGGAATTCTTTCAGTTAGTGCTTATTACTTTATTGAAAAAAGAAAAGTTTCTAATAAATAATTAAAAGTTTAAAAGACTAAGCCAACAAAGCTTAGTTTTTTTGTGCATTTAAAACGAAAATTATTTTCTTTAAATGTCTAAAGTAATGAAAAAAATATTGTAAGAAGTTTATATGATTGTTAAAATGTTATTAAGCAAAAGAATATTTATTTTTAATAAATATTACTCTTTAAATTATTGTTTTAGGAGGTACTTATGGCTCAAGTTCGTATAGAAAATGTAAATAAAATTTACCCTAATGGTGCCCAAGCAGTTTTTGATTTTAATCTTGATATTAATGACCATGAATTTATTGCTTTTGTTGGCCCATCAGGATGTGGTAAATCAACAACACTACGTATGATCGCGGGTTTAGAAGATATTACATCAGGCAAAGTATATATTGATGGAAAGTTAGTAAATTATGTTCAACCAAAAGATCGACATATCGCCATGGTGTTTCAAAGTTATGCTTTATATCCAAATATGTCAGTGTATGACAACTTAGCTTTTGGATTAAAAATGCGTAAAAGAAAATATCCTTTACTTGATAAAGAGAATAAACAAGTAATTGGAATTGATAATAAAGAAGTCAAAGAATTAACTAAAGAACTTAAATTTTATGAACGTCGTTTGAAAATAGCTAAAGACGAAACTAAAAAAAGTGAAATGCAAAATAAGATTTCTGTTTTAGAAAAAGAATTAAATGGAGCTAAAACAAGCGAAGTTCCTTTGTATCATTTAAGATATATGACAAAAGCTGAAATCCATGAAAAAGTAATGGAAGCGGCAAAGATATTACAAATTGAAGAATATTTAGCTAGAAAACCAAAAGCTTTATCTGGCGGACAACGTCAAAGAGTGGCAATTGGTAGAGCAATTGTTCGTCATCCTAAACTATTTTTAATGGATGAACCACTTAGTAATTTGGATGCTAAGCTTAGACTTCAAATGCGTCAAGAAATTTTAAGAATACATAACGCAATAAATGCCACAACCATTTACGTTACTCATGATCAAACTGAAGCAATGACAATGGCTAGCCGTATCGTTGTTATGTCAAAAGGACACATTCAACAAATTGGTGAACCACGTGAAATTTATGAACATCCGAAAAATAAATATGTTGCTTCATTTATTGGAACTCCGGCGATGAACTTCATTGATGGAAAAGTAAATAAAGAAAATATTATAATAAATGACAAAATATTAATTTTAGATGATGATAAAAAAAGTAAACTCAGTAGTTATAACGAAAAAGAAGTTTGTGTTGGAATAAGACCAGAAGCAATTGAGTTTAGTGATGATGGTTTATTTGAATGTAAAGTTGATACTGTTGAACTTGTAGGCGTTGAAAAATTAGTGCACTTTAAATTTAACGATTTATATTTTATAGCTAAAGTTAAAAATAATGTAAATATAAAAGTAAATGAAATAAGAAAATTTAATTTTAAAACCAAATATCTTCATGTATTTGATAAAGAAAGCGAAGAAGCTTTATTTTAGAAAGGTGATGTAATTATTATGAAAACAAAAATGCCAAAGATCGGAATTATCCTTGTTTCTCCTCCAAGATTTCATGATTTAGGAGTTGGAACGAAAAATGGACCTTATTCAGAAAGAAAAGAAAAAGTAGCCCAAGAACTTTTAACGCATTTTGATTATGCTGAGACTATTTTCCCAGGAATTATTTATTCTAAAGAAGATATGGAAAAAGCTATTGTTCAAATGAAAAGCGAAGATGTTGATATGATTTTTGCTCATTTCTTATCATGGGCTGATGACTTTGCTTGGGTAAGATTTTTAAGAGATATTGGTGATATGCCAATAATGTACGCTACTATCGTAAGAGATAAATTAGGATTTGAAAATTCATTTACTGAAGATTCATTTATTGAATTTTTAACAGCTGGTGGATTAGTAGGATCATTAGAAGGATCTGGCGATATTGCAAGATTAAAGAAAGGACAAGTAAAAATTGTTCTAGGCTCAAAAGAAGAAGTAATGTCGGCGTGTAAAGAAATGGCACAAATTTGTGCTTTACGCCATGAATTACGTCATAGAAGCATTGCATTACTTCCATCATTTAATGAAGCAATGTGGTCTACTTATGTTGATCCATATGATATATTTACTAAAATCGGTCCAGAAATTCGCTTCTTATCAATTGTAGAATTAAGCGAAATTATGGATGCTATTGACGATGAAGAATGTAATAAACTAACAAAAGAAATTTTATCTAAATATGAAGTTAAAGGAACAATTGATGAAGAAAAAATGGCAGCTTCAGTTAAAGGAAGTCTAGCTCTAGAAAAAATTGCTCGTAAATATGATTCAGAATTATTAGTATTAAATGATATTGATAAAGTCTTGCAACGCACAATAGGTTTAAGACCAGGATTTACACCATGTCCAGGCACTGATGATGTTTTAGTTGTTCCTGAAGGTGATATTGGTGCTGGTTTATGTGCTTATATTTTGAAAAAGTTAACATCACAACATGTTTCATTTATTGAACCATTCCATATTGATGCTCAAACTGGTACATTTGCAGCGGGTCACGCTGGACCTAATGATTATACCGATGAATTAGGAAAAACGATGATTGCCACTGATACAAGATTTGCTAAATCTAATCTTAAATATGCCGGTGCGCCATTTGCTAACCATGTTTTCTCTCCAGGAGAAAAAACAATGATTCATCTTTCTGAAAATAATGGTCGCTTTAAATTAGTTGCTACAACTGTAGAAGTATTAGAAAGTGATCATTTCTTAGATGGATATTCACATGGATTATTTAAACCTCATATGCCAGTAAATGAATTTTTCCAAAAGCTATTAGAAATAGGCGTAACTCAACACTATGCCATAACTGCGGGTAATTTATTAAGCAAAATGCGTCTTTTAGCGGAAATAATGGGATTTGATTATTATGAAATTTAATTATGCATATTGCATTGATATGGGTGGAACTTTCTTAAAGGGAGCGATTACGGATTATAAAGGCAACTTAATAACAAAAGTATATCAAGTTCCCGCTAATTCAGCTTCTTCACTAGATGATTATATCAATAGTTTTGCCACTATGTTTAAGAATTTAGAAATAGAGGCAAAAGAAAAGAATATTGATATAGAGTTTATTGCGCTAAGTATTCCAGGACCTTTTGATTATGAAAAAGGTGTTTCAAAAATGAGTCATAAATATCAAGCAATATATAATCTAGATTTAAAACAATTATTCTTAGAAAAATTAAATATAACAAAACCAATGTTTTTTGAAAATGATGTCATTTCATTTTTGCTTGGTGAATCAAAAGATATGGTTGATTTAGATAAAAAATCAATATGTGCAATTACATTAGGTACAGGATTAGGATATGTTGTTATGAATAAAAATGTGATTTTGCGTAATGATTTAGGTTCTCCAAAAGAATATATCTATGATAAACCTTATAAAGATGGAATTATGGAAGATTATTTTTCCGCTCGCGGAATGATATATTTTTATAAACTAATGACAAATAAAAGTATAGAATCATCAAAAGCAATTAGCGATTTAGCTAAAAATGGTGATTATGAAGCGTTAGAAACTTTAAAGCAATTTGGTAAAGAATTAGGACTAGGATTATTACCTTATTTAACCAAAAATAAAGTTAATGATCTTTATTTAGGCGGACAAGTTAGTAAAGCTTATCCTTACTTTTTAGAATCGCTTCAAAAAGAATTAAAAAATATAAATGTGCATGTATCACAAAATGAAAACAGTGCATTAAGCGGACTAGCAGTTCGTTTCTTTAATAGTTAAAGGAGAATTTTACTTATGAAGTATGGGTATTTTGATGATAAAAATAAAGAATATGTAATTACTACACCATTTACACCGTTACCTTGGATAAATTATTTAGGAAATAAGGACTTTTTCTCACTTATTTCTAATACCGCAGGTGGATATTCTTTTTATAAAGATGCCAAATTAAGAAGAATAACAAGATTCCGTTATAATAATGTTCCTAATGATAATGGTGGAAGATTATTTTATATTGTTGATGGAGATACTAAGTGGTCACCAAGCTTTTTGCCACTTAAAACACCTTTAGATAGTTATGAATGTCATCATGGGATAGGATATACAAAATTTATATCAACAAAAAATAATTTAAAAGGAAATTTAACTTGTTTTGTACCTTTAAATGATGCTTGCGAAATAAATACTCTTACTTTAACTAATAATTCAGATGTCGAAAAGAAAATAAAATTATTTTCAGCCGTGGAATTTTGTTTATGGAATGCTAGTGATGATAGTCAAAACTTTCAAAGAAATTATTCTACAGGTGAAGTTGAAATTGAAGAATGCGCTATTTATCATAAGACTGAATACCGTGAAAGAAGAAATCACTATAGTTTTTATTGCACTAATGGCAAAGTTATTGGATTTGATAGTGATCGAGATACTTTCTTAGGAAAATTTAATAATTATGATAGTCCAATTGTTATTCAAAATAACAAGTGTACCAATTCTAAAGCCTCAGGTTGGTCTCCAATTGCATGTTTTGAAATAGAAGTCACTCTAGCGCCAAAAGAAGAAAAAACTATTAATTTTATATTAGGATATGTTGAAAATAAAGAAGAAGATAAATGGGATAAATTTGGAAACATTAATAAGCAAAAAGCCCATGAATTAATTAAAAAATATAATAATGAAGAAAATGTTCAAAAAGAATTAGATAACTTACATGCTTATTGGGAAGAATTGTTCTCTCATTTCCAAGTTCAATCAAGCGATGAACATGTAAATCGTATGGTCAACATTTGGAATCAATATCAATGCATGGTGACATTTAATATGTCAAGAAGTGCTTCTTATTATGAATCAGGTATTGGTAGAGGTATGGGCTTTAGAGATTCTTGCCAAGATTTATTAGGATTTGTTCATATGATTCCTAATCGTGCAAGAGAAAGAATTATTGATATAGCTTCTATTCAAAAAGAAGATGGATCGACATATCACCAATATCAACCATTAACTAAAAAAGGAAATTCTGATATTGGCGGAGGATTTAATGATGATCCACTTTGGTTAATCGCCGCGACTTATGCTTATGTAGCGGAAACTGGTGATTATTCAATTCTTAGTGAATTAGTGCCGTTTGATAATGATGAAACTAAAGCAAAGTCATTACTCGAACACTTAAAGTTAAGTATCAATTATACTTTAAACAATTTAGGCCCACATAAATTACCATTAATTGGACGCGCTGACTGGAATGATTGTTTAAATTTAAATTGCTTTTCTAAAGAGCCAGGAGAATCTTTCCAAACTTGTTCGAACTTTGAATCGCATAAAGCTGAATCAGTTTTTATAGCGGGTATGTTTGTTAAATATGGAAAAGAATATGTGGAAATATGTAAACAATTAAATGATTTAAAAGAAGTTAGTAGAGTTTCAAAAGCTATTGAAGAAATGATAAATGCCGTTGAAACTTATGGATGGGATGGAGAATGGTTTATTCGTGCTTATGATGCTTTCTTAAATCCAGTAGGAAGTAAAGTCTGTGAAGAAGGTAAGATATTTATTGAACCACAGGGAATGTGCGTAATGGCGGGAATTGGTGAAAAAAACGGTCTTGCTAATAAAGCATTAGAAAGTGTAAAAAAACATTTAGATACAAAATATGGTATCGTTTTATTACAACCAGCTTATCAAACATATCATTTAAATTTAGGCGAAGTTTCTTCTTATCCACCAGGATATAAAGAAAATGCAGGAATTTTCTGCCATAACAATCCATGGGTAAGTTGCGCAGAAGCATATATGCGTCATGGTGATAGAGCTTTTGAAATATATAAGAAAATATGTCCTTCTTATATTGAAGATATTAGTGATATTCATAGAACAGAACCATATGTCTATTCCCAAATGATTGCTGGTATTGACGCTCCGCACTTTGGTGAAGCTAAAAACTCTTGGCTTACTGGTACTTCAGCGTGGACATTAGTAAATATTACACAATACATTTTAGGTATTATTCCAACACTAGAAGGATTAAAAATAGATCCAGTTTTACCTAATTCTATTAATGAATTTAAAATTGAAAGATTATATCGTGGTACTAGATACCATATTGAAGCAAAAAGAGGAAACAAATATTCGATGATTGTTGATGGAAAAGAGATAATCGGAAAAATTGTACCTTTAAGTGATAAAAAAGACGTAAATATAAAAATAACTTATGTTGATTAAAAGAAAGGGTGATAGTTATGCCAAATATTAAATTAATAAATATTAATAAGTATTATAGCAAAGACAATCATGTTGTTTATGACTTTAATTTAGATATTAAAGATAAAGAATTTATCGTGCTTGTTGGTCCTTCTGGATGTGGTAAATCCACAACTTTGCGTATGGTCGCTGGTCTAGAAGATATCACAAGTGGTGAGTTATATATTGATGACAAATTAGTTAATGATGTTCAAGCTAAAGACCGTGGCATATCTATGGTATTTCAAAGTTATGCTTTATTTCCTAATTTATCAGTTAGAAGAAATATTAGCTATGGTTTAGAAATAAGAAAAGTTCCAACTGTAATTAAGAAAAAAGTGTATGACAAAAAAGAACATAAATTTGTAGAAAAAGAAGTTACAGTTATGCGTCATATGTCAAAAAGTGAAATCAATGAACGAGTTAATAAAGCGGCAAATATGTTAGGATTGACCGAATATTTAGACCGTAAACCACGTGCACTATCTGGTGGACAAAAACAACGTGTGGCTTTAGGAAGAACAATAGTCCGTGATTCCAAAGTATTCTTAATGGATGAACCATTAAGTAACCTTGATGCTAAATTAAGAGTACAAATGCGTAAAGAAATTACTGATTTACATCATCGTATTGGCGCAACAACTATATATGTTACTCATGATCAATTAGAAGCTATGACTATGGCGGATCGTATTGTTATTATGAATAAAGGTGTTGTGCAACAAATTGGTACGCCAGAAGAAGTATATAATAAACCAAGTAATAAATTTGTAGCATCATTTATTGGTTCTCCAACCATGAATTTCTTTAATGCTTTAATTAATATTAAAGATAAGAAAGCAATTGTTGGTAATCAAGAAATAAAATTAAATAGTAAAATTATTAATGCTTTAAAAGAATATGATAATAAAGAATTATGTTTTGGTATCCGTGCGGAAGATTTATCTATTACTGATAAAGGTGAACTTGAAGCAGAAGTAACAATGATTGAATTATTAGGAAAAGATAGCATTATCCATGCAAAATTTGAAAATTATGATTTAGCAATTTATTGTGAAGAAGGATATAGTTTATCTGTTAATGATAAAATTAAATTTAATGTTGATTTAGAACGTATACATATTTTTGATGAATTTGAAAATACTATCAATTTATAATAGGAGTTATTATGAGCAAGTTTAATAAGATTTTTTTGATGTTTTCTATTACGTTATTATTACCATCTTGTGAATTTATTTTTAATAGTTCTACTAGTGAAAGTACTTCAAATAAACCATCAATAAGTGCAAGTGATTCTAAAAATACTACCTCTATTGATAAATCGACATCTACTTTGCCTTCACCAAGCACTAGCGCTAGTTCATCTATTAATAAAATACTTGAAGTCACTTGGGAAGAGGAGCCAATAATATCTTCATATTATGGAGAAGAATTAGAGTTTTCTAATTATGGAAGAGTTAAAGTTAGTTATACTAATGGAACTGTTGAATATGTCAATTTAACTAAAAACAATTTAAAAACCAATCGTGCGAATATATATTCTTTAGAAAAACAAGTAATATATGCAGTATATGATGAGTACACATTAAAATTTGAATTTACATTAACAAAAAGAAGCACAAATTCTAGTGTTGTCTTTACTAAAAAATTAGGCGTTGGTTGGAATTTAGGAAATAGCTTTTCTTCTTTTATTGATGGATTTGATTATAAATCTAATACCGGTATTGTTACTGAATTAGGATTTGATGTTAATAATATTGAGATGTTTTGCGAAGTCCGTGATCAACCTCAAAAGTTTCGTGGTAAGATTACTAAAAATACTATTAAAGCAGTTTATGATAAAGGTTTTAGGTCTATTCGCATCCCAATGAGTTGGTCTAACCATATGACTAATGGTAAGATTAATGAACAATGGATGAATAGAATACAAGAAGTGGTTGACTATATATATAAAGACTATGAAGATTTATATGTAATAATTACACTTATGGATGGAGTTAGAGGCTATGATTTATCAAATACTAACCGCACTAAAACAATGAATCTTGTACATAATGTTTGGGAACAAGTATCAGAAACTTTTAAAGATTATGATGAAAGGTTAATTTTTGAAAATCTTAATGAGCCAATGTATAGTGATGAAATAAAGTGGGATATGAATCCAACTGATAGCAAATATTCTAGTTTATATAAAGAAGCAAATAAAAATCTTATGGATTATAATCAAGAATTTGTTAATGTTGTTCGTGCTTCAAATAGCGAGAATAATAAAAATAGATACTTAACAATTAATACATATGGAAATATTCCAGAATATGCTTATGATTCTAGTATAAACGCCATTTCTAAATTTGAGTTTCCAACGGATTCTGCAACGGATAAATTATTATTTAACGGCCACGCCTATTATCCAAATTATTTCTGTTACCATAATTCAGATAACGGATATTATAAAGATGTGTGGGATAAAAATTCATCTGAAGATAAAAAAACATTAGATCAATTATTCACTAATCTTGAAAATAATTTTATTAAAAAAGGAATTGGTGTGATTATATCAGAATGGGGAAGTATTGATCGAGATATTGATGGTCGAGATAAATGTCGAGAAGATCATGCTTATTATTATATGAAAAATGCCACACAAAAAAATATTGCATGTATGGTTTGGGATAATGGGGCAATGTCAGGAAATGAGCATAGTGAAGCATTTGGTTTCTTAAACAAACATAAAGCATCTGGGTTATATGATAATATGAAAAAGATGAGTTATGTCACGTATGAAAACGATACTTTGTGGTACCATGAAAATATTTTAAACCAAATTTTCCAAGGATTTAGTGATGGTAAGAGCGCTTAAAAAACGCTCTTTTTTATTGCATGAAAATTATTTTCTTACAAAAATTGGAAGTATGAAAAAAATAGTTGAAAGCGGTTCCGTGTCGTGCTACTTTTTAAGTAGATAGCGAGGTTATTTATATGAAAAAAAAGACAACTATAATGTTAATGACGCTTGGTGTTTTAGCGGGCGCAATGGCTATTAAAAGTCAACAAAAAGTCGCTAATGCGGAAGGCGAGTTAGTGATTTTTGAAAATGGTAATTTTACAAAAGAAGTAGATAAGTATGGAGCTAGCGGTGCTATTTCTGATGGCGTATTTCGTAATGATGCTAGTGGCAATGCTTCTAGAGTACTTTTAAAAGAAGCGTTTGATTTATCAACTTATAAAAATTTAACAATTAGATATTCTATAAGTGATTCTACTAGTGATGGAAAAGATCTTTGGGCACAATTTGGAATTGCTAATGTTAAACAATATGATGAATTTGATTATGTGGTAAAAGATTTATCTTTAACAAAAAATGAAACAACAATTAGCATAGATGATTTTGCTTCAGCAACAACAACATTATGCACTTGGGGCGGTACACATAGTGCTTCCTTAGATATGATAGACATAAAAGGCTTTTGTATCAAATCAAATGCCACAGTTAGCATTAGTAAAATTAGTGCAACACAAAGTGATCCTATTCTTCAAGATGAAAACATTTTTAAAGATGGTACATGGTCAGATAGTTCAGCTTATGCTGATCCTAAGGTGGCCGCGAATTCTATTTTAGAGGATAATATATGGAAAATTAGGGGCGAAGTCGGTAATGAAAAAATGTGTCGAGTTCTATTTAATAATGCTCTTAATCTAAAAGGATATAAACGCTTAATTGTTAGTTATAAAAATTCTACTGTAGAATCAATGAAATTTGGTGTTGGCACTGTTGAGTCATATGCTTATACATCTGTACATACAAATGTATCTTTAACAAAAGATAGTGAAGAGGTTAAGACATTTGAAGTGAATTTAATTGATTATGATGGAGTTGCATTTGATCAACATCAGTGGAGTTCGCCAACAGGTAATTTAGATTTAACAAATGTTAAAGGATTTGACTTTTTAACCACAGATAGTATCGATATTGTTAGTATCGTAGCAACTGCAACTGAAGCAGTAATTCCATTTGATCCTACACCAGTAGACAAGCCATTGTTTGATAATGCTAGTGTTGCAGAAAGTGCTGTTGATTTTGGAAATTCTGCAGCTTATAGAATTGAATATGGTAGCAAAAACTATGCATATATTGGTACATCTGATACTGCTAATAATTTAAATAGCGGTATTGCTACAAGAGTTGCAGATGGTGATAATTACGCAATTCAATATAATAAAGCCAATTTAATTAGATATGATAATATTGCAGCATCTGATCTTACTGATGCTATGCTTAATGATGGATGGTTAGAATTTGATTTAAATTTCTTGACTGCACCAACATCTAATAAATTTAGTTTTAGATTATATGATGAAGCCTTATATACTGAAAGATACTTTGTTAGTAAAGAAATGAGTGTTGAAGGCGAGGTTGGAAGTTATCATACATACCGCGTTGCATTAAAAGATTTACCAAAATATTGTTTTGGCTCAAGTTGGTCTCCAACATTTGAAGACTCTACAAAAATCAGATTAATTAATATATCGGCAATAAAAGGTATGGGATTTGCTTTTGATCAAGATGTCACTGTTCAAATTCGTAATTTACATTATGGATATGAACCAGATGATCATGCTATTACAGGCATTGAAGCTACAACGACAAAAGCAAATTATAATAGTGGTGAGAAATTAGATGTTAATACTTTTAAAGTAAATGTTTTATTTGATGATGATACTAAAGCTGAAAACATTTCAAATTTCACTGTTAAAAATATTGGCAATGTAACTGCAGAAAATAAAAATGTTGAAGTCACATTTAAACATGGATCACAAAAATATACAGCCAATGTTGAATTATCTATTAATACAGCACGAAGTTTAGTAATCAAAACTATGCCAGAAAAATTAGAATATAATGTTGGCGATAAATTAGATTTAAAAGGAATAGTAGTAGAAGCCACGATGAGTGATGGATCAACTAAAAACGTTGATATCTCTGAATTACAAGTTTCGGTTGATATAGTTTCTCAAGGTGATGATGAAATTATTATTTCTTATGCTGGCGCTTATACCACATTTACAATTACTGTCAATTCAAATGGAAAATCTTACGCTGCATTTAATGATAGTTATTTAACTTATGATGAAACAACTCAAACCGCTAATCCAAAACAAGGTTATTTTGTTGGCGGTAATGATAATAATAGTGAAACTCCAACAGTATATGTAGATAAAGTTGATGGTAAATCAGTATTTGTTACAAATCAAACTGTTGACTGGAGAATCTCAAGATTTTTATCAAGCGATGGTGTGCTTGATTTACAAGAAATAAGTGTTGATTATGAAATTAGCGTGCTAATTACATATCGTACAAGCAATGTTGCTTCTGGTAAATTCTATTTATTTAACCCAGTTGAAACGAGTACATGGGATCAAGTATATAGTAATGCTAATGTTTCATTTAATAACGATGGCGCATGGCATAAAGCAAAAGTTTCATTTGATGATTTAATTGTTAATACCGTTGGTCATTTAGATTCTGGAGATATCCCATCAGGTTATAGCATGATCTCTCCAAAGAAAATAAGCGGATGGGGTTTAACAGCAGTAGGAAAAGTTGAAGTAGCGGAAATATCTTACATTTGGGAAAGTGACATTGATGCTAAATGGAAAGATACTAAGGCACCAGAAATTACTTATGATGGTGAAACAACATTTAATCAAGTAGAAGGTGAAAAACCACATGAAGTAAAGGCGACTGCTTATGACTCTTATGATGGAGAAGTTACTCCAAAATATACTTGGTCTGAAGGAGCATTAGACGCAAACGGAAACTTAAAAGCTGGTACACATACATTAACAATCTCAGCTGTAGACAAAGCGGGAAATGAAGCAGCAATACGTACAATTACTTATGTTGTTACCGCTAGTGGAAATCCAGATCCAACTCCAGATCCAGAAGTTAAAAAAGGATTACCAACAGGAGCTATTGTTGGTATCGTAGCAGGAGCAGTTGTTGTTATTGGCGGAGCAGTTGGTGCTTACTTATTCTTTAAAAACAAAAAAGCAAATGTAGTTAATGAAGAAAATGCAACTACTGAAGACAAAAAAGAATAAGTTGTAAAAAAATCTAAAATATAAATTTAAGAACTATAGACTATGTTGGTTTATAGTTCTTTTTAGAAAGGACAGTAATGAAAAAAAGTTTAATTGGATTATTAAGTTTACTATTATTAACTTCTTGCAATAATTTAGCAAGTAGCAGTAATTCGCATAATTTAACAAGTGATTTATCTAATAATAAGCGTGAAATATCTTGGTATAGAATGCCAGTTATAAGTTCATTTTTAAAAGAAAAATTTGTATTGAGTGACTTTGGATCTGTTACTATCCAAGAAATAGATGGAAGAACTTTTAATTATGAATTAGAAAAGAGTAATTATTCAGATTTTTCAAATGTTGATTATTTTTCTATGAATGAACAAACTATTACGGCAAATTATGAGGAGTTATCAATTGATTTTAAATTTACTTTAAAAGAAAAAGAAGTCAATTTATCATCAGTTGAATTAGTAAAAGCGATGGGAGTTGGCTATAATTTAGGCGACACATTTGAAAGTGATATTGGAAATTATTTTACTAATGCTAACCCAACTTACGCTAAAGCTATATATGATGAGTTAGGATATAGTGATATAGATGGTAAGCCTGATGAATTATTTTGTGAAGTAAGGCAACATTATACACCATATCGCGGAAAAACAACGCAAAACACTATTCGCGCTATATATGATAAAGGATTTAGATCTATACGTATTCCTGTTGCTTGGTCAAATCATATGGAAAATGGAAATATATCTACGAGATGGATGAGTAGAATTAAAGAAGTTGTAGATTATTGTTTTAAATATAAAGATTTATATGTAATATTAACACTTATGGAGCCACCTTCTTTTAGTGGCTATTGGCTAGATAATGAGCATAAAGAAACAACAGAAGCACTTGTAAAAAATGTTTGGACACAAGTTAGTAAAGAATTTGCAAGATATGATTATCATTTAATTTTTGAAAATCTTAACGAACCTCTACACTATAAATATCAATGGCAAATGAGTAGTGTTATGGAAACAAATCCGGAAGCATATAAAGAAGCAAACGAAAATCTTATGTATTTTAATCAATTATTTGTAGATACAGTTCGTAAATCAAAAGAAACAAATAATAAAAATAGGTTTTTGACAGTAAATACATATGGAAATATGGCATATTTAGCTTATGAAGAAAAGGTTAATAAAATATCCAGATTTTCTTTTCCTTTAGATAACGCTACCGATAAATTATTATTTAATGTTCATGGATATAATCCATATAATTATGTATATGGTAAATCAGATAATTGGAGTTCAACTAATAATAGTGATACTTCAGGAATTGTTGGCTTATTTAATAATTTAAAAAGTAATTTTGTAGATAAAGGAATTGGAGTAATTGTTACTGAATGGGGATCTGTTCATGATGCAAAAGATAGTAAAGAACGAGAAGATACACGCAAAGATTATTATTCTTATTTTATGAAGCAAGCTACAATAAATGATATTGGAGTCATGATGTGGGATAATACGGCGATAAAAGATAGTTGGAAAGAAGGATTTGGCTTTTTAAACCGTCATAAAGCAGCGGGCATTTATGATGATATGAAAAATATATCTAATACAAATTATGATAATGAAACGCTTTGGTTTTACGAAGATATTTTAGATGCTATGTTTAATAGTTATCTAGAAAATAAATAGTTTATTTATAAATTTTTCTATTCAAATGCATATACATATAATAGGTGATTTATATGAATAGAGAAATTATTGCAAAAACTTTAGTGGGTAAAGGAAAACTTGCTATCCAAGAAAAACAAGTCATAAAAT
>CALBGF010000010.1 GCA_937893635.1 uncultured Mollicutes bacterium
CGCAGTTAATAATTCTGCAATTGGGAAAGTCCACCAAACAATATTCATGACATTTGTAGATAAAGTAAATAAATAAGCAATTGGGAAAACAAATATTACTAATCTTAATAAAGCAGTAAAAAGTGGTTTTAACGAATAGCGTAATGCTTGAAATACCCCTTGAGTGGCTACACTAAATCCCATAAATATATAACCAAGTGAAGCAATTCTAATTGCTTTTTCACAAACTTCTATAAGTTCTGCTGTAGATGTATCAGATAAGGCAAATAGTTGTGCTAAAGGGCGCGCAATTATTTCAAATAATATCGTAATAACAAAAGAAACAATTAAAGTATCTATTACACCATATTTAATACTTTCTTTTGAACGTTCTTTGTTGCCTAAGCCATAATTAAAAGATAATACTGTAATAATCGTATTTGATAAACCAAAGCAAGAAAATAAAGCAATTTGTTGTATTTTATAGTAGATACCAAATGCACCCACTAAAATTGTCGTATTTACATTTGCTAATCCCAATATAGCGTTCATTCCCGCCATCATAACTGATAATAGTCCTTGCATTAAAGCGGCGGATAAACCAATTTTATATATTTCTTTAATAATACTCCAATTAGGTTTTACATATTTTAAATCGCCACTTATTTCTTTGTTTTTTAAATAATGAAAAAGCATAGCAATAATTAAAGAAACAAATTGTCCAAGTACTGTCGCTAAAGCCGCTCCTTCTACGCCCATATTAAGTGGGTAAATAAAAATATAATCAAAAACTATATTAATAACTGCCCCAGAAATTTGTGCGATTGTGGATAATAAAGTATTTCCAGTTGCTTGTAAAAATCTTTCATAAATGGTAAAGCCAATTGAACCAAGTGATAATGAACAACAAATTGATAAATAACTTGCTCCCATTTTAATTACTTCTTTGTCACTAGTAAATAAAGATATAAACCATTTTGATAAGAATAAACCAAAAATTAGAAAGAATATAAATATTATTAAACTAATAAATATTCCATTCCCCGCAATAACATTTACTTTTTCTTTATTTTTCTCACCTAAACTTTTTGATAATAAAGCATTGATACCAACACCAGTTCCTACACCTATTGCAATCATTAAAATTTGGATAGGAAATGCATATGTTAATGCCTCATTTGCAATTGCGCCAGTTCCTTCCATATTAGCGACAAATGCACTATCAACAACATTGTATAATGCTTGCAAAACCATTGAAATAATCATCGGTAATCCTAACTTCCATATTAATTTTCTAATCGGTTCAGTTGCTAACTTGTTTTGTTTTATGTCTTCCATAAATTTCCTCCTTAACAAAAAAATGTGCAAATCCAATCAACTGGATTTACACATTTCGTTACTCGTTGCTAAATAATGGTAGCACAAATTTTTTTAAGATGTAAGAAAAAATTTTTATTAATATACTTCTTCACTATTATAAAGATCATAGACAGATGAAAGAGGA
>CALBGF010000011.1 GCA_937893635.1 uncultured Mollicutes bacterium
TGTTTTTCAACTGCGATTTTACCATCAACTTCGCTAATAGATTTAATTGTTTCTCCTGCGGCAACATTTACTGCGGCTACATCAAGAGCATTAATTAATTCTTGTGCTTTTCCTTTTGGATCGTAATAACCATCTGCTTGAGCTTTAGTTAAATGAGAACCTTCATCACCAATTTCGTCCCAAGACTTACCATCTTCACCTTCGTAAAGGATATATTCTTTAGTTCCAACGATAACGAAATCTCCCGCGACGTAATCATCAACTGCTGGAAGTGATTCGAATTTTCCTTTATAATGCATACCACCAGTGACTTTTTCTTTTAATTCAGTAATATCACTAGCGTTTTTATTTACTTTTGTGTCATTAGAAGTTTTATAAGAATTGAAATCTGCAACAGTAGTATAAGTTGTAGCAATATCATTTCCTGCGGCATCTTTGCCTAATTTGCCGTTAATAGTTGTGATGTTTTCCTTAATTGTTGAAATATCACTAACATTTTGAGTAACTTGTGTTGATAAACCATCTACTTTTGAATCAACTAAGCCAATATCTGTTTTATTTTTTTCAACGGCAGTGTCATTAGTTTTCTTATAACTTGCGACGTCAGTTTTAACTGCTTCTAAATTATCATTAGTTGTTCCTAATGCAGCGTCATTTGAAGCAATATAATCATCAATAGCCTTTTTATTTGCGGCGATATCTGTAGTGAATTTATTATGTGCAGTATCATTCGCGGTTAAAGTTGCAGTTAATGTTGATTCACCAACAGTAATATCATCAGTGCCAATTGAAACGGCGTTATCTACAAAACCTTTTCCATTAACAGTAGCAGTTTTGTCTAATTTATTGCTAATGTCTGTTGTATGTTTAGCAACTGTTTTTTCTAATTCTGCAACTTTGCCTGCTATTTCTTCTGCAGAATTTGCTTGACCAAATTTCTTTAATGAACCATCACGTTGAACTTGATATGCACCAAAGTTTCCACCTTCTTCGGCAACTACGAAAATTTGACCAAAGTAAGCAGTAGTATTACCATCAGTGCCTGCTTCAACGGCAGTTAATGCTAATGCTTGAGCTTCTGCGTAAGTATCGAAATAACTTAATTTATCTAATGGGAAAGCGCCACTTCTTTCAAAGGAAGTAACGAATGGAGTAATATTTTTAATTTGTGCCATATTATTTTTTACCTCCTATTAAGCTAATGTTGCTTTCCAAGTGTTTTGTGCACTTGCTGCATTAGCGAAATCACAATAATAAACATTATATTTTGCGGCAGTATAACCATTTGCGCCTTGAACTTCAACAACTAAAGTTTTGAAAGCACTAATTGATTCTGCGTTCATACCTGCAACGTTTAAAATTGATTTAATTGTTCTTGGTTGTGGAACTGCAATAATAACACGATTATCTCCAACTTTTTGAACTGCGCTAACTTGAGCACCTGCACCTAAAGTTGAAGTTGATTTGCCTGCTAAGCCTCTTACAATTGTAGAAGTAATTGTTTCTTGTGTTGCTACTGCACCATAGAAAGAACTTCTATAGCCTGTAATTGCGGCAGAAGTTGCTGTTGCACTACCTGCGGCAATAGCTAAAGCTGGTTTAGCATTTCCTAAATTTGTTAATGGGTCATTACCTTTTGTATAATTTGCAGTTACAGTTAATTTATAATTCATACCATCTGCAACTGTTAATTCTGTTCCTTTACCATCTGATGCTTCTTCTTTAACAACAACTTCACCATTTTTGATTGAACCTGTGCCAGGGAATGTTACACCTGTTGGATTAGGACCATAAGAATATTTACCTGCATTTTTAGTTAAAGTCCAAGAAGGAGTGACTTTTGTTCCTACTTCGTATCCTTTTGCTTCATTTAATTTAATTGAAATAGAAGGTTTTGTGATAGTTGGATCTTTTTCTTCTGCTAAAGCGTTTTGTAAAAATTCTTCAAGAGTTTTTCCTTCTGCTGGAATATTCACACTACCAGTTGAATCTGGTGAGTATTTACCAAAAGCATAAGTTGCTGTAATATCTTTTGTTAATGTGACTGCACTAGCATCAATTTCAGGAGAATATCCTAAATTATTCCATGCAGTGACGCCATCACCAATTTTAAATTTGTTTGTATCGTATTCGATACCCATTTCACCTTTAAGTAAAACAGGGTTAGCGGCTTCCCATGCTGCCGCGGTGTCATTACGGATAACAATACGTGTTTTTAATGTATTAGACATGTTTTCCTCCTTAATGGTTATCAGGAACTAGCCCCGCCACCATTAATTTCATTGTAGTCTTTTGAATCTTCAATAAGTGGGATATATTGATTTTTTGTAGTATCTCAGATATAAATCGCATTTCTATCTGTCGCAAAATAGAGACGA
>CALBGF010000012.1 GCA_937893635.1 uncultured Mollicutes bacterium
ATAACTTCACCTTCTTTAGCACTCTTTATCTCTCAGTGCTAATTATATTATATGCTAAATTTTAGCACTGTCAACCAAAAAGTGCTAATTTTTTTATTTTTTTTAATTTTTTTCTCTTGTACTTATTATATAAGTATATTTTTTATAAAAAACAATTATTTTTCTTGCTTTAAACGATTATTAACATTCTTTTTGTTTAAAATACCTCAAAAAATGCTCAAGGAAATCCAAGAGCATTTAATGATTAAATATTGATATTATTATTTACTAGCAAAGTTAGATGCTACGAATCTAAATGAATCAATATTAGATGAGCCATTTAATAATTTAAGTGTCACAGTATGTGTGCCTTTACTTAAATCAATATTACCAGCATTATATTTTGTCCAGTTCCAATATTGAGAAGCAGAACTTTCTTTTAAGATAACGGAAGTATCATTACCTTCTATTTTTTTGCCATCAATAGTTACTTCATAAATTTCTGAACATTTTAAATTGTTTGGAGAAGCACAAATAATATCAAATTCTAAATTGCATGATCCTAATACTTCAAATGGAATGTTAATAACGCATCCTTCATTTAAAGCACATAAGCTTCTACCTTCTAATTCTTCTAATTCAGTTGCGGTCTTAGTATTCCAAGATTCAACTGGATCTCTTCCAACATTTACGAAGTCCGCACGAACTGACCAACCAGTTCTATTTAATAAACCTGATTCACCTTCAAGAACTTGTGTGCCATTACCTTTAATAGTAACAGCGCCACTTTCATTTGCTTGGTAATCACTAGTAGTAACTTCAAAACCATAAATATTAATTGACTTTTTAACAGTTATTGTTAGAATGTGACTTCCTTTAGTTAAATCAATTGTACCAGCATCCCATGATTTCCAGTTCCAATAATCAGATACACCATCTTGAGAGCCTAGTTTAAGAGTTGTGTCTAAACCAAAATCTTCTTTATTCAATGTTGTATTATCAATTTGAACTTTTAAACAATCATTGACAAGTTTAGACTCTGAAGAAGCGACGATTGGTTTAATGTTTACTTTAGCACGACCTTTTAAGCCAATTGGAACGATAATTTTTGATCCATCAGCTAAATGTCCAATAGATTGTCCACTTGTTTCTTTAACATAAGTTTCACCACTATTGGTCCAATTTTCAACAAAATCAGAGTTAGGACTATCTTTTACCCAAGTACTTCTATCGATTTGCTCATCAGTGGCAAGAAGAGTTTGCTTACCATTATCATTAATATTAATGGTATCTCCACCCTCCATATCTGTCGCAACAAGTCTAAATGAATCTAAGTTAGGTAATTTAAAATCTGTAACTGTGACTGTAAAGATATGCTCACCAGCAGTAAGGGCATATGTACCCATACTCCAATCTTGCCAGTTAAAGTACATTGCACCTACATCACTACCATCAAGGTGAGTTAATACAAGTGCCTTATCAACATCATCTTTAACTTCGCCATCAAGTCTGAACTCTAATAAGTCTGATGGCTTTTTACCATCGTACATAGCCATTCTTGCAGAAATATTAATATAGCAATCTTTTTCAACGCTAAATTTAAAGCCAAGAACACTACCAACAGCAATATTACAAATAGATCTGCCGCTTGAAGGATTAACTCTTGTATTTGTCCAACTTTCTACATATTTAGTAACTTCGTTAACGCCATCGTAATGAGCGGCAGACCAAGCTGTATCAGCTTCAATATATCCATCTAATGGAATTTCCGGATCTTCAGCTTCAATAGTGTATGAACCATTTCTATTAATAGTAAGAATATTAGCAAAGTTAAGTACTTTAATTGGTACTTGGAAGGTGAAATCGCCATATTTAACCTCGATAAATGTATCGGTAGTTAAAAGTGGTCTATTGGTCACTAATTCAAAGTTCTTTTTAACAATTTTTTTAGTACCTTTTTGTGTAATTAAACACATTAGTCCACTAAGATCCGCAACTTCTCCTTCTTGATAAACTGTTTTGTTAATTGTATTAATAACTTTAGCTGATGTAACACCAGTTAAATCTTCTTCTGGCTCTATATCACTAGCATTGTTACGATTCATACCATTTGCTGTCAAAACTATAGCAGGAACTATTAATCCAACATTAACTGCTCCTAAAACTGAAAGGACAATTATATTACGTAAATTCATTTTTTTCATATTATTGCTCTTCCTTCTTTCTATTTATTTTTTCAAATACCATTGGTGACCAAGTGAAATATAAGCCAGCAAGAATATCAACAGCAATTAAGACATCCACTAAGGCTAAAACTTTTGTCCACCAAACATTTAATTGTACTTTATCAATAACTGTTGAACCAATATCCATACCAGTTGCGGTAGCTTGGCAATATTTAGTATCAGCGTACATATATAAAATGTTTTTAGCTGCTTGTCTAATATAATACTTATATGTGTTAGTTGAAGTATCATCAAGAACACAGTTATGAGCACCATTAAGCATTAAGTCATTACCTGCTCTAATGCCTTCATCAACGTCATTAACGTTACCTGATTGATAGTAGTCAGTAATAACTGCACCTCTAAAGCCCCATTCATTTCTTAATACTTCAGTTAAGAAGTTATAAGAACCAGTAACTCTTGTTGTACCAAGTCTATCAACGCTACCCATAGCAGCATTTGATTTATATGCTCTTGTTTCGTTACCTTCTAAATCGTATCTTGTAGCACCTTTTGAAATAATTTCAAATGGTTTTGCATAAATTTGTCTAAATGATTGTTCGGTTGCAAAGTTATAACGACCATTTCTACCTGTATCACTATCATTAAGAGCAATGTGTTTAACATAGCAATAAAGACCTTCTTCTTTAGCACCGCTTATTTGCCATGAGCAAAGAACACCACTTAATAATGGATCTTCACTATAATATTCAAAGTTACGACCACCAAATGGAGAACGGTGAATATTTAATCCCGGTCCGTAGTTTCCTTCGATACCGCCTAATTTCTTAACGCCCTCTTCGCCAAGAGATTTACCAAATTGGTAAGACATCTTGTAATCCCAAGTACACGCAATCATTGTATCACTTGGATAGTTAGTAGCAGCCATAGAAGCACCACTAACACCTGAGTTAAATCCACATGGTCCATCTTTATCAATAGTTTCTGGTTTACCAATTTTATCAATCCTTGATGTACCAAATGATCCTTTAGCAGCTGATGTAACAAGTTCGATTAATTCAGCATAGCTTAATCTATTTAATAATTCATCCCATAATGGATCATCGTAATCTTTACCGATAACATCAGTAATCATGATTGTTCCATCTTGATTTTGATATGGAATATCACCGGTGTAGTCATCCCATGGAGTTAATACACGATAAGTTTTATCATACCAATCTCCCATAGCTACGGCTGGAAGGAATTTAGTTGGGAATGTTCCTCCAAAGTTAGCACGTGTTAAATATGTAGCGCCAATGCCAGTTCCATTAAAGTCACTACCATCGATAGAGCCGTTAACACCACCAACAGGGTGTTTATCATCGTTAACACTACTTGCACCTGATGTTTCGTTAGTATAAGTTGTGAATCTATTTCTAATTTCATAACCTGTATCTGCATCAGTATCATAATGTATTTTATTAGCAATTGTAGTATTGAATGTCAATTCTTTATTTGATGTATCTAATTTTACATTATGAGCATCAGTTTTCAATGAAAATTTGTAATTACCGGCATCAAGTTCATAACCCATATGAGCATCATTATTTTTATCATAACAGTCATAATCGGCAATATCTTGAAGACGAACACGAATTACGCCTCTTTCAGTTTCACCTTTTTCTAGTTCTCTTGTTTTAAAGAATCCTACTAATTGAGTTGAAGATTTTTCAATTCCACCTTCATAATATGGTTTTTCAACATATAATTCGGCAACATCTTTACCAGGATAATCACCAGTATTAGTAATATCAACAATTACTTCAATTGTATCATCTGCTTGAAGGTTACTTAAATTTCCATCATTTAAAACTTTTAAAGAAGAAATTTCCCAGTCAAATGACGAATAACTTAAGCCAAAACCAAATGGATATTGAACAACACCTTCATAGCCTTTTCCATATTCATTATTAATACTATCCCAATATCCTTCTTTATCAGCAGTTTCATACCAGTAATATCCGATATAAATATCTTCTTGGTAGCAAGTATATTGAATATATTCACCTTGACGATCTGAGAATCTCTTGCTAGTTAATCTATCATCAAAGCTTTCATATGACATATTTGCATAGCTTGGAGCTGTTGTAAAATCATAAGCAATTGTATCTGGTAATTTTCCGCTTGGAGAAACTAAGCCACTCATAATTTTTGGAACAGCATAACTACCAGCATTGCCGCCCATTGGCATAAACATTGCCGCTTTAATTGATGGGTATTTTTCTAAGAATCCCATTTCCATAACATTACAGCAGTTGAATAATACATAAACTTTAGAGAATTCATTACAAACAGCTTCTACCATTTGTTCTTCTTCGACAGTTAATTCATTATAGTGACGAGTAGTATCAAGGCTAACTATACCACTAATGTTTTTATATTGGAATTTAGGTAAATCGTTACCTTCGCCACCATATCTAGAAATAACAATTAATGCTTGATCTGAGAATGCTTTAGCGGAACTTAATCTTGAAGTAACAAAGTCCACGTTTGTTTCTCTAATTTGATAGTTTGTTGCAGCATCTTCTGTAACTACTACTCTATTGCTTAATCCACATGTGTTATAAGCAGTAGCAAGATTTTCATTAATTGTCCATCCCCAGTCTTGGAACGCTCTAGTTAATGGAACACGTCCTGAAGCACTACCCGCACCAGATCCATTTCCTTGATAATACCAACCATTATCACTACCACCAAAACCGAAAATATTAATATTCCAGTTATCGGTTGGAAGAGCATTATCAGTATTTTTAAGTAAAACTATACCATTTTCACAAATATTTGTAGTTAATTCTCCACCTTGCGCTAAGTCTTCTGGACTATAGTTTGATGATAAGCCATCGCCAACTAAAAATTTTGTAATTGTTGGTTCAAAGTCTAATGCAACTTTGTTTGCAGCACCTACTATTGTTGCTACAAGTAAGATGGCACCACTAATTGAGACGGCCTTAGGCCATTTAAATTTAGACATTTGTTGAACCTCCTTCTATTTCACCACTTGCCATTTTCTTTTCTTTTTTATTAGAAATTGTATTCATTACAATACCAAATATAATGGCTGCAATAGAAATGACAATGAGGATAGCAACAAACACAATAAAGCCAATATTACGGCTTATATATTCGCTAATAAGTTGATTGAGTTGATCTCCACCCATATAATTCTTCCTTTCTTCAATTAAAGTAAGGAGCAAATATTTTTTGCCCCTTACTAGTAAAATTCACTATTTTATTTTGCTGCAAATTCTAATGTAACGTAGTCTAAGTTACAGCCAGCTTTGAAGTTAATTGTTAATGTATGAATGCCAGCTTCTAAATCACCAAAGTTAACAGTGGCTTCTTTCCAGTTGAACCAATCATTTGAGCCATCATCTGCTCTTCCTAATGTGATATCATCATAATCAACTACAACACCATCAAGTTTAAATTCAACTTTGCTCTTTAATGAATCTCCTTCATATTTAGAGAAGAAACCTTTCATTGTTAATGTAGAAGCAAATGTTACGTTAAAATCAATATCAATATATCCTGAATTGATATGTCCTACAGAACCAGTTCCACTTGTAGAAGTATGTTGTTTGCCTTCAATAGGTGAACTTCCATCAGTTACCAAATTAGATAAGTCCATTTCTTCGCCTTCAAGTTTAATGCTTCCAGCTTCATTGATGACTGTTTTGATTTCCTTAACATCAAATTTGACATAGTCAATATTTGGTGCATAAGATAAGTTTTCTTTTAATTCAATTCTAACTGTATGTTCACCGGCATCTAATTTAGTTGTATTGTAATTAAATATATCCCAAACTGTAACATCTTCCCTTGCTGCAAGAGTTGTTTTTGCTGAATCTAATGATACTTCAGTTCCGTCAACTACAATTGCGTATAGTCTAGTCATATCCATTTCTTGAGATTTCTTACCTTCTGGTTGAACATATGCAGCATTAAATGAAACTTTACCAGCAAATCCCATATTAATTTTAAATTCTGCATAGTAACTCTTATTTCCACCAACTGAACCAGATGAAGCTGCTAAATATTTACCATTTGAGGCAGTTGCCATTTCTTGTATATTATCGTTAAAAGCTGATGCTTTTTTCCAATGTTCAACATTCATTTCTTCTGCTTCAACAGTGACTAATCCTTCTTTAACAACTGTGGCCACTTTTGTATCCTTATCATAATTATTATCTAATACAGCAGTTTGATCACCATATTTAGTAACACGGAAATTAATAAAGTCTAAGTTTGGACGTTCATCCTTCATATTAATTGTAAGAGTGTGATCACCTTTAGCAAGTTCAACTGCATCAAAGTTAACGTTAACCCAGTTCCAATAATCGCTATCATATCTATGTCCTAATGTTGGGTTGTCTGAAGATAAAACTGTATTATCAATTTTTACTTCCACTTTTTCATCAAATCTAAAGTCTGAGTAATTTGAAGCTGCAATTTGTAAAGCAAGAGTTGAATCTTCTCCCACATAGAATTCAACAGTCATTTTTGTACCCTTTTCATATCTTTCAATTGATTTTCCACCACTTGCAGTAGCATTATCAATCGCAAAGTTACGTCCAAAGCCTGCCATATCTTCTCTTAAAATCCAGTTGTCATCAACTTTGATATTTTCTGCTTCAAAGATATGCTCTCCAACTGCAGTAATTCTTGCGTCATATGCTTTACCAACTTCAATTGGAACAACAACAGTTTTTCCTTGATAACTAATTGTTACTTCAGTATCTAGTACTGTTAAAGGTTCTGTTTTATCAATTGTATAATCTGTAACATCTTCGTATGTATAATCACTGTATTTAGCTTTAATTACCATACCAGTTGGATCAAATGTTTCACCAGCTTCATATTTTGTCTTAGTTGGAAGAGTAGAAACAACAATTGAATCTAAAACTTTTTCTTTAACTTGATTACCATATTTCAATGCTTCAAATTGGAAATAGTCAATATTTGGTCTTTTTGTAAGTGATGTCATTTTAAATGTATGTTCACCAGCAGGAAGAGTAATTTTGCCAATTACTACTTTTTTCCATTCCCAATAGTTTGTTCCATTAAATGTAAAAGTAACATCTTCTGCTGTCATCACTGTTGAATCCATTTCAAACTTAACACCATCGTTAATTTTGTAATTTAATTCAGTATCTGACATGTTAGAAGTTATATATAATGTTGTTTCTTCTAATAGTTTAAGAGAAATTTCAAATACTGATCCTGGTTTATAACCACAAATAGACTTACTACCAGAAGTTTCTCCAATAGTTGGTGTTTCGATAAATGTTCTACCAGCAGCGGCAAAGTCTTCTCTTAATGTTGCTTTAGAGAAATCTAAATTTTCTGCTTCCATTCTATAAGTTTTGAGTTCATTAATTGTGATATCAATTCTCTTTTCAACTGTAATAGTTACTGTAGCGGTTTTTCCTTGATAAGCTATTGTAATAGTTGTATCTGTTAATTTTAAGGCTTCTGTCTTATCAACATTATAATTGGTAATTACTTGAGTTGTGTTATCAGAGTATGTAGCAGTAACTTCCATACCAGTCTTATCAAATACTTCTCCTTCCACATAAGTAAGTTTGCTTGGTTGCTTTGTAATCGCAATAGATGTAACTGTCGCTTTAACTACCGAAGTACTTGTTGAAGTAGATGGTTTAGTTGAAGTGGATGTTGATGGCTTAGAAGTTGACGTCGATGTTGATGCTTGCGAATTATTACTTCCTCCATCATTGTTGCAGGATGTAAGTGTACCTGCAGCTAAGATTGCTGCCACAGCAAATGCTGTAGTAATTAAACTTTTTTTCACTTTTCAATTTCTCCTTTAAGTTTAAAAATGTAAGCGCTTTTATGCGCATGTATATTTTAGCATTTTTGTCGATTAAAGCAAGAAAAAAGCAAGAATTATTTCCAAAATTCTTGCCTATATTTTCTAAGCCTATATATTTTATTTTTAAAAATGTTAAATTAATAATTTTCAACGAAAATAGTTCTTATTTTTTCTACTTGTTCTGCTGTAACACCTTTGCTAACAAGCCAAGATTTTGCTTTGTCTGCTTTTGTATTACCTTCAAAATTATCTAATTTAGACCACCATGCTTTAAATTCAGAGGTGTAATTAGGTACTCTTGTTCCTTGTGTGGAAAAGTTAGTAAATAAATAGTCCCTTGCCATATCTTCATAACTTGCCCCACAAAGAGTTAATAACATAAATGTAGCAATACCTGTGCGATCAGCACCAGCAGTACAATGAAGATAAATTGGTTCTTTATCTGCGTTAGCTATTAATGTAAATATTTGTTTGTATTCATCTTTGAATTCTTCAAACCTTTTACTTTCTGTTCCGGAAGGAATTGAAATAGCACTATAACTAATTCCATCAACATATGGTCCAAGACATTGATAAGAATCGCGCATATCTATTTCTCTTTTAATTCCTAATCTTAACATTTCTTTTTTTCCAGATTCAGTTATCGAGTTCAAATTAGCGCCACGATAATATAATCCTTGTTTTATCTTTCCATCTTTTACTAATGAAGATTTATATCCGCCTACATCACGAACATTACTAACTCCATCAATAGACATGTTTCTAGGTCCTTTATCCGCTACTTGGATATTATGAACTTTTGACTTGCTTAAATTACTTTGAGAATCAGTAACTCGCCAATATAGTTCTTGTCCTAATTTTAAATTTTGAATCGCATAATTGCTTGATGTTATGTTATTAACAATTATAGAGTTTTCAAAATCATTATTATCTGCATACTCTAAAACAAAACTATTGCTAGAAATGTTTTCATCTTTGAAGTCAACCACAATACCTTTAGGCTTACTTAATTCAGTTACTCCGTTTGCGTATTTACTAACATTTTCATAATCAGTATCTGAAATGTATTTATATTGAATCGAACTATGGAAATCATTCTCTGGAACTTTATCATCATCAATAACTCCACCAGTCACTTTAATAATATTAAAATCTAAATAATCAATATTAGGATTACCTTTGCCGGTATTTTCTGCAATTTTAACGGAAAATGTGTGAGTCCCTTTATTCAATGTTATTGGAGTATAACTAAATTCTTCCCATTTAGTAATATCAGTTCTAGCACTAAGAACAGTTTTATCTTGTGATAGCATCATATTACGATTTTCATCAACAATATAAGTATAAGATTTAGTCAAATCTTGATCATAGTCTTTCCATTTGTTTGATTGAGCATAGGATGCTGCCATCGTAATTGTTGCATCAAAATCTAATGATATATTAAATTCAAATGTTGAATTCTTAGCTGTATCACCTGTGGATGCTGCCAAAAACTTGCCATTTGAAGCATCTGTCCTTTCAACAACTTTAGTTGGATTATCGCTTGATATTACATATTTAGTTACATCTACTTCTTCAGCTTCAAATCTTGTTATTCCTTCTTTATGAGCAAATAATGTATGATTTTTTACTTCATTGTCTGGCGTAACTGGAGTTGTTGAAGACGATGTACTTGTACTTGTTGATGGATTTGGTGTTGTAGATGGAGAAACTAGGGGAGTTAATGGTGAAGGCGGAGTTGTGATGTTTGAAGTCACACCACTAGTTTTTCCTCCACATGATGCCAATATTGCGGCATTTAGTGCCAACATGCTTAAAGTAAATAGTAATTTCTTTTGTTTCATAATTTTAGATTATCGCCTTTCTTTAAAACAAATGTTTAAGTTATTTTTTAGTATTGTTAAAAAAAGTAACTTACAATTAATTCTATAATTATTTCAAAGCGCTTTCAATGATAAATTTAATACATACAATCATTTATTTTATTCCTCTTCCATAAAAAGCCTTAATAAAATAGAGTCAAGTAACATCATTCCTTCATATGTTGGATAAATACGATATTTAGTTATTTTAAGCATTTTTTCTTGTTCTAATTCTTTAATTGTTTTATATAATTTATGTGATTTTATATTGCCAAAACGTTTATTAAAATCCGATATCAAAAATCCATTATATTTACGTAAATTAAGCATTAAAAATTCTTCTAAAATATTATTATTAGATAGTTCTTCTTTATATTGAATAGTATTTCCTTTTAAATAATCATTTATGTTTGTAGTATTTTGATATCTAACATTATTAACATATCCATGTGCGCCTAAACCAAGTCCAATATAATTTTCATCATTCCAATAAGTTAAATTATGTTTTGAATATGCTTTATTTTTAGCAAAATTTGAAACTTCATAACGCTTAAATCCATGTCTAGTTAAATAATTATATAATGTATCATAATACATACGTGAAGTATCTTCATCTACTTCTTTAACTCCTTTATTATAAAACATTGTTCCTTTAGAAACTGTTAAAGAATATGAAGAAATATGATTAATATCTAATGATATTGCTTCTTTTAAATCATTTTTAAATAATTCAAGTGTTTGGTTAGGAAGTCCATATATTAAATCAATGTTAATATTATTAAATCCTATCTTCTTAATTTGCTTAATCCAATATTTTACTTGTCGGGCAGTATGATGGCGATTAATACTTTTAAGCAATTCATCATTAAAAGTTTGAACACCAATTGAAATACGATTAATGCCATACTCTTTAAAAAGGCGTAATTTTTCCAATGTTAAATTTTCAACATTTACTTCGATTGTGAATTCTGAATATTTTCTTAGATGCCTATTTAAAGATGCTAAGAGTAACTTTAAGTTATAAGCACTTAAAGATGAAGGCGTTCCTCCACCAATATAAATAGTTTTAAATTTTTGATTTTTTAAGTTATCAATTTCTTTAACTAAAAATTTAATATATTTATTAACAAAAGGACGTAAATA
>CALBGF010000013.1 GCA_937893635.1 uncultured Mollicutes bacterium
CTTTAAATATTTATAATATTTATAATCGTATTTTCATTGATAAAATAGGCCAAATTAGTTAAAATTATCTTTGAAGGTGAAAAGTATGAGTTATGTCCCACTACATGTATATAGTGAATATAGTTTTTTAAAGTCTGGTCTTACTTTAGATAAGTACTTTTCATTTGCTAAAAAACATAATTTTAAGTATTTAGGAATATGCGATTATCAAGTTATGTTTGGTTTTCCAATCTTTTTTGAAAAATGTAATGAATTAGGAATTAAACCAATACTTGGTATGGATGTTAAATTAGGACGCTTCTTACTTTCGATGTTTATTAAAAATGAAGAAGGCTATCTTAATCTAATTAAAATTTCTAATGCTATTCAAAATAATACCTTCTCTTATAACGATATCACTTCTAACCAAAATGGACTTGTCTTTGTGCTTAGTGTTAGCGTTAATAACATTTCAGAAATTAAACCATCTATTGAACGTTTAAATAAAGATTTAACTGACTTCTATATTGGTTTAGAAATATATAATTCTAGAGAATTAGAAACTATAAAAATTAATTTAAGTGATATAAATGCTAAAACTATTATTTATCCTTTTATTCGCTATTTAAAAAAAGAAGATGCGATTGTACTTGATATTGTTGACGCTATTAAAAATAGTTCTACTCTTAATTATCAAACAAAAGATGGTGTTAATTATTTACGCACATTTGAAGAAATCGACGAAATTTATAAAGATTTAAATATCGTCTCTAATGAAGAATTTATTAGTCAATTTAATTTTAATTTGAAAAAGAATCGCGGAGTTATGCTTCAATTATTTGGTGAATTAGAAGCTAAAGAAACTATTAAAGAAAAGTGTCTAGAAGGTTTAAAGCGCAAGAATAAAAATAATGATAAATATTTATCACGCCTAGAATACGAATTAAGTGTTATTGATAAAATGGGCTTTAATAACTATTTTCTTATTGTTTCCGATTATGTTAATTATGCTAAAACACACGATGTATTAGTGGGTCCTGGTAGAGGATCTGCCGCAGGATCTTTAGTAAGTTATGCTTTAGATATCACTACTCCTGATCCAATTGAATATGATTTATATTTTGAAAGATTCTTAAACCCAAGCCGTAATACTATGCCAGATATTGATATCGACTTTGAAGATATTAAAAGAGAAAATATTATTAACTATTTAAAAGAAAAATACGGCAAAAATCGTGTTGCTAATATTGTAACATTTCAAACTATTGCCGCTAAACAAGCATTAAGGGATATCGGACGAGTTTTTAATATTGATAATTTTGATATTAATTATTTAAGTAAGGCTTTAGGTCCTTTTCCAATTTCTTTTAAAAATGCTTATAAGCAAAATCAAGCATTCCGTGATTTAATTGATAAAGAACCTTATTATTTAAAAATAGTCCGCTTAGCTAGTAAAATAGAAGGTTTAATTCGTCAATCTAGTTTACACGCCGCTGGTGTAGTTTTAAATAACACTCCAATTGAAGATTCTTTACCAGTTTTAAAAGACGAAAATGGAGATATTGTTACACAATATGAAATGACTTATCTTGAACAACAAGGTTTCTTAAAAATGGATATTTTAGCTTTAAGAAATCTTACGATCATTAAGGATATTTGTAATTTAAAAACTGTGAATATCAATCCTTACAATATTCCAATTAATGATAAGGCCGCAATTGATGTTATTAAAAACAATTTAACCATGGGGTTATTCCAACTTGAATCAGCAGGTATGCGCCGATCAATTGAAATATTAGAGCCTAACAGTTTTGATGATGTTGCAGCATTAATTGCTTTATTTAGACCAGGCCCTATGGATAATATTCCTTTATACGCCAATCGTAAAAAGGGATTAGAAAAAGTAAGCTATATTGATGATAAAGTTAAAGATATATTATCTTCAACATATGGTATTATCGTTTATCAAGAACAAATTATGAAACTTGCCACTTCTGTTGCGGGTCTTTCTTTAGCGGAAGCGGATAGTTTCCGTAAATCAATATCCAAAAAAGATTTTTCTAAAATGGAAAGTCTTAAACAAACATTTATCAATGGTGCCATTAAAAATGGTTATTCATTAGAAAATGCTAATAAAATTTATGAAACTATTGAAAAATTTGCTTCATACGGATTTAATAAAGCTCACTCAATTTCTTATGCTTATATTTGCGTAGAAATGGCTTATTTAAAAGCACATTTCCCACTTGAATTTTACGCCACAATATTAGAGCATGAATCAGGATTTGCAAGTGAAAAAATGTATCAATATTTAAAGGAAATTAAATCACAAAATATTTCTTTACTTGCCCCTAATATCAATGAATCAGAAGGAACTTTTAAGCCGTTCAATGGAAAATTATTATTCCCATTAACCGCTATTAAAGGATTACAAAGTCGTATTGTTGATCAAATTTTATTAGAAAGAAATAATAACGGAAAATATACTTCTTTATTTGATTTTGTATCACGATTATATAAATATGATGTTAAAGAAGCCACTATTATGGCTTTAATTGATGCTGGTGCTTTTGATGAATTTAATAATCGCGCTACCTTAAGGGCATCAATTGCTAACGCCATCAATCAAGCAACTTTTAATAATTCTTTAGATGTTAGTCTTCTTACTAGTGGAGATTTTGGCTTACATTTTGATTATATTAAAAAAGATGATGACAAAATGTTTGATTTAGAGCGAGAATATGAAGTGTTAGGATTAATGATTTCTGATTCTCCTTTAAAATATCAACAAGATAAACTTTTAAAACATCACGCCATTAGTGTTAAAAAAGCCAAATCATCTAGGAGCGCTTGTTCAATTGGTTTAATTTTAATAAAAAGTAAGATTATTAAAACTAAAAAAGGTGAGCAAATGGCATACTTATCCACTACTGATGGAGAAGATGATTTGGAAGTAACATTATTTCCAAATGAATTTTCTAAATATTGGAATATGTTAAAAACTAATAATGTCATTATTATTAAAGGTTATTTTGACCGTAAAAAAGAAGATTCGTTTATTGCTTCAGAAATTATGAAATTGGAGGATTAATTTATATGAAAAAAATGATTATTATTGATGGAAATTCGTTACTATTCCGGGCATTCTTTGCTACATTTAATCCTAATGTACCTTTAATGCGTGCAAAAGATGGTACTCCTACTAATGCAATATTTGCATTTTCCAATATGCTCAGTAGAATTATTTCTGGATTTAAAGGAGATGAAAATTTACTTGTAGTTTTCGATACAGGTAAAAAGACATTCCGTCATAAAGAATTAGATACATACAAAGCTAATCGTAAGCCTGTTAATCCGGAATTAATTGAACAAATGCCAATTGCGCGTGAATTATTAAAAGCAATGGGTGTTTTCACTTATGAATTAGAAGGTTTTGAAGGCGATGACATTGCTGGAAGTGCCGCAAAACTTGCTGGTAAAAATGGTTATGATGTTACTATTTATACTTCTGATAAAGACTTTCTTCAATTAATTGATAAAAAAATTCATATCAATATGATTAAACGCGGATTAAGCGATGTAAAATTTATGGATGAAGAAGAATTATATAAAGATTATGAACTTCTTCCTTCCCAAATTCCTGATTTTAAAGGTTTGATGGGAGACCCAAGTGATAACTTAAAAGGAATTCCTGGCATTGGACAAAAAACAGCGGTTAAATTAATTAAAGAATATGGTAGTTTAGAAAATATTATTGAAAATGCTGATAAACTTAGCACAAAACTTAATAATGCAATAAAAGAAAATGAAGAATCAGGTCGTTTATGTAAACACTTGGCAATGATTAAAATTGATTTGGACTTACCATTCTCTTTAGATGATACCTTATATAAAGGTTACCATGTTAATGAATTATCGGAATTTTGTAAAAAATACGATTTAAAAACACTATTAAATAAAATGGGACAAAAATTTGCTAAAGAAAATAAACAAACTAAAGAATTAGAATATAAAGTTGTTAGTTCTCTTCCTAAGCTTGCTAGTAATAGCATTGGAATTGCTTTGAATTTTGATGAAGATGATTATTATGATGGTATTATAAATGGCATTGCTATTAGTACATTGGATGAAACATATTATCTAAGTATTGAAGATGCTAAAAAGGATGACTATTTAAAAAATGTTTTATCAAGCGATAAATACTTAAAATATTGTTATGATTTTAAAGCTATTAAAGTAGCTTTATCTCGAATTGATTTAGAAATTAATGGTTTAGCTTTTGATTTATTAATCGCAGCTTATATTATTGATACTTCTTTAAATAACAATATTGATTCTATTTTTAATTTCTTCTCTATTTCTTTAAGTAAAATTAACGAAGATACTTTATCATTATTTCATGATGATACTTCTAATATTAAACGTAGTGCAGAAATTAGTCATTATTCTTTAAAATTACATGATGAAGTTATTAAACAAATCAATGATTTAGATTCTTTGGATTTATATAATTACATTGAATTACCACTTGCTAATGTTTTAGCAAAAATGGAAATTGAAGGTTTCCCACTTGATGAAAAATCATTAAATGAAATTGGAAATGTCTTCCGTAATAAACAAAAAGAATTAGAAGAACAAATATTTGCTATTGCCCCACATCGTATTAATTTATCTTCTCCAAAACAAATTGGCGAATTACTTGTGGAATTAAATGTATTTGATAAAGATAAAAAAATATCTACTTCGGTGGAAGTTTTAAAGAAAGTTGCTCATAAACATCCAATTGTTGATTTAATTCTTGAATATCGTAAATATGCAAAATTAACTTCTACTTATATTGATGGATTACTTGTTCATATTCATAGTGATGGAAAATTACATCCACATTTTAATCAAGCCTTAACTACAACGGGACGTTTATCTTCTTCTAATCCGAACTTACAAAACATATCTGTACGTGATGAAGAAGGAAAACTTATTCGTAAAGCATTCTTCTATCCTAACGATGATTATTACATCTTATCATTTGACTATTCTCAAGTTGAATTACGTGTTTTAGCCGCTTTAAGTAATTGTCAAAAACTACTTGATGCTTTTAATAATGATGAAGATATTCATGAAATTACTGCTAAACATGTTTTCCATAAAGATGAAATAAGTAGCGCTGATCGTCGTAAAGCTAAGGCAGTTAACTTCGGTATTGTTTATGGTATTTCTGATTGGGGTTTAGCGGAACAATTAGGTATTTCTTCTACTGAAGCTCGTGAAATTATTAAAAATTTCTACGCTACTTATCCAGAAATTGCTACATTTATGGGAAATATTATTCAAAATGCGGAAAAAGATGGATTTGTTAAAACGTTATTCGGACGTATTCGCTATTTAAGAGAATTACATGATTCTAATTATCAAGTTCATGAATTTGCAAAACGTGCAGCAACAAACGCTCCTATTCAAGGTACTGCTGCCGATTTAATTAAAATGGCAATGATTAATATTGATAAAATGCTTACTAATAAAAACTTTGAAACTAAGTTAGTACTTCAAATTCATGATGAACTTATCTTCAAAGTACCAACTAAAGAAATAAATGAAGTCGCTCCACTCATTAAAGAATTAATGGAACAAGTATATCCTAAGTTAGGTGTAAAACTAAAAGTTGATGGTAGTTACGCTAAAACTTGGTATGATGCAAAGTAGGTGTTAATATGCCAGAATTACCAGAAGTTGAAACAGTTAAAAGTATTTTAAAGCCTTTATTAGTGGGTCATAAAATTGAAAGTGTTGAAATTTTATATCCAAAAATGATTTTAAAATCAAATCTAGATTTTTTAAATATTGTTAATAAAACATTTATTGATGTTAAAAGAATTGGTAAATACTTATTACTTTATTTAACTGATAATTTAGTTATTATTTCGCATTTAAGAATGGAAGGTAAATATATTTTACTTAATGATAATGAAAGACGAAGTGGACATTCTCGAATCATTTTCCATTTAGATAAAAATATGAATATAAGTTATGATGATTCTCGTTGCTTCGGCATTATGAAATTAGTAACTATAGATGAATTAACTAATGAAGAAATGCTAACTAAATTAGGACCAGAGCCGATGCATTTTAATGATGATTTGAAGCTTAAATTATTTAATAAATTACAACATTCTTCTTTACCAATTAAAGTTTCGATTATGGATCAAAGTAATATTTCCGGACTTGGAAATATTTACGCTGATGAAGTTTTATTTGCTTCAAAAATCAATCCTCTTACTCCAAGCAAATTAATTACTTTAGAACAAATTGATGATATTATTAATAATTCCATTCGCGTATTAAATAAAGCTATTGAATTAGGCGGATCAACTGTTAAAAGTTATCATGCCGCTAGAGGGGTAGATGGCAAATTCCAAAATGAATTATTAGTTTATGGTAAAGTTGGTTCTACTTGTCCAAATTGCGGTTATCCTTTTAAGAAAATTCGTATTGGAGGACGTGGCACTACTTTTTGTCCTAAATGTCAAAAATATCCTAATGATACAACTGTGTTTGCGATTGTAGGAAAAATCGCTTCCGGCAAATCAACGGCTTTAAATTATTTTAAATCTTTAGGATATAATACTATTTCCGCTGATGAAATTGTTAAAATTTTATATCAAAAACCAGATGTAATTTCAAAAATTAAAAGACACTTTGCATCTGCTATAATTAACGATGTAATCGATACAAAAGTATTAAGAGATTTAATTAATAGTAACTCTAATAAGAAAAAGCAATTAGAAAGTATCATTCATCCTTTAGTGGAAAATGAATTAAATGAATTTATTCATCATAGTCATACTAAATTTACCTTTATTGAAGTACCACTTCTTTTTGAAGCAAATATGGATTATTTAGCGGATAAAATCATTGGTATTTCCGCTTCTAAAGATGTTCAAATCGCTCATTTACATAAGCGTGGTGTTAATGACGTTGAAGCTTATTTAAAATTAAATGACACTAATACATTTGATAAAAATATTGCAAAAATGGATTATATTGTTACTCCTAGTGATGATATAAACGAATTTGAAAATAAACTAAAAGGAATTATTGAAAACCAATAATTCCTTTTTCATTTTAAGTTATCTTTTTACATGAAGAATCTCGTATGGTTCAAGACTTAAATTAGTTTTAATATTAATAAGAGTTCCGGCAATAGTATAAACATCATAATCAAAATTGTTATATTTAATTTCGTTTACTGTAACAAGTTTTGGTTCACTATTTGGTGAAAAGCATAAATATTCTTCACCTTTTATAATTTTGTTTTTAACTTCTAAAACCACTTCATTATCTTCTTTTATTTCTCGAACAATGCCAATAAAATCTCCTGCTTTTTCAAATTTGTCATTTAAGACAAATAATTGCTCATTTACTGTAACATTACCATATAAAAATCCATGTCCTGTTACACGATTTTCTCCATATCCAATCATTGTTTCATATTTTTGATAGTCTAATGGTTTATGAGCATAATAATCATCAATTAACATGCGGTAACTACTTATAATTGCACATAAATAATTATATGATTTCATTCGTCCTTCAATTTTTAATGAATCAACGCCCATATCGATTAAAGCAGGAATGCTTTTTAAAGCACACAAATCTTTTGAAGACATTGAAAAATAATCATCGGTAACTATATTTTTCTTATCATATAAATAATATTTCCATCGGCAAGAATGTGCGCATCCGCCTCTATTAGCGTCTCTACCAGTCATAATATTAGAAAGCATACATTTTCCCGAATAAGAAGAACACATTCCACCATGAATAAATACTTCTATTTCAGTTTTGGCTACTTTTTTAATATCTTTTATATCATCAAGCGAACATTCTCTTGCAAGAACTACACGTTTAGCATGATGCTTATAAAAGAAGTCAATCGCGGATTCATTTAAAGAAGATAATTGTGTTGACATATGTACTTCTAAATTAGTATATTTGGTAGCAATTTCTAGCATTGTTAATGAAGAAGTAATAATGGCATCAACACCACATTTTTCTAATTCTAATAAATATTCTTTAATATGTTTAGCGTTTTTATTATGCATCACAATATTACAAGTAACGTGAATTTTTTTATGTAAGGCATGAGCAAAATCACAAGCACTTTTTATATCACTAAGCGAAAAATTCGATGCATGTGAACGTAAAGAAAACTCTTTGCCACCAATATAGCAAGCATCCGCACCATATAGGAGCGCTAATTTCAATTTATCTAAATCACCGGCAGGCGCTAATAACTCAATACGTTTCATAACTACTTCTCCAAATAAAATGAATCTTGATAAGCAAAACCATCTTGAATGTTAAAATTTAATTTATCAAGTTCTCTTTTTATAATTTCGATATTTATTTTATTTTTATAATAATCATTTACTAAAGAGCATACTTTGTTAAATGCTTTATTTTTAATAAATAGTTGATCAATATAAATGAATTTGGCATGTGATAAGTTATTCAATTCTTTAATATAACTAGTAATATATGGGCGGAAAATGACACTTCCATATTGATTTTCAATCAAAGGATATAAATCATTACGTGTTTCTTCTTTTAAATATAAATGATTTTTATTAAATGATATTTTTTTATATTTTTCAAATAAAGATACAATTTTACGATATGATTGATACATTGGTACATAACTAAAAGCATTAAGCATTACTGGGGCATATTGCGAAATTATATCCGTATCTTCAATTGTTATTTCATTAGATGGACATATTGCTGATATACCTAATTTAGCATAACTTTGCGCATCTAAATAATTACAAATTAAAGTATAAGGCATAAATATAATGCGTTTAGGTGATATTAATTCACTTAATATATTTAATATGCCAATATCTTGAACAATAAAATTAATCGGTAATTGTATTAATTTATTTATTTCTTTCTTAAATGAATTTATTTCTGATTCATGTAATAAAGCATTTAATAAAACATAGATATTTTTATTTTGAGCATGTTTTTTAATAAAAGAATAAGAACAATATTTTGAAGCAAAAAAGGTGAATTTTTTATATCCTAACACATAACCAAATGCTTCAATATTAAAATCGTTACTATTTTTTACATTTATTAAAAGTTTAGGTTTTCTTGAATAACTAATAGCAATTCCTAATTGTTTTAAGTGTTTATAAAAAGCAGGATAAGATTTATTTATTCCCTTATAATCATTAATAATTATTTTGTGGTTATTAACTAAAATACTTATGGCCATAATAATACGATGATCATTATAACTTTTCAAAGTTAAATTATTATTAATCTTGCAAGGATAAATTACAATATTATCTTCATTAATTTCATATTTTGCAGCAATTTCATCTAATATTTTTGTTATAGCTTCTAAGCGATTAGACTCTTTATAAATTAAACGATTAATATGACAAAAAGTCGATGGCTCTTTTAAAGTTGTAGCAAACAAAAATAAAGAAGGTGCTAAATCAATGCATTCGTTAATATCATAATTTAATGAAGATATGTCTGATTTTTTTATAATTAAACTATTTTCATCATATTTAATATTTGCACATTGAGACAATAAATAATCGATAATTTTTTTATCTCCTTGCTTACTATTTTTATTTAAACCATTTAATCTAATCGTTATGTCTTCTTTTAAGCCAAGGCACACAAAAGGAATAATGGAAGAATAATCTCCTTCACTAATTAATTTATTTTTAGCAATATATTTTTGTTTACCTTTAATAATAAAATCATTAGCAATTTTAATATTAAATTGATTTAATATATCAATTGTTAAATCAATATATGAAGAAGATCCATTTGTTTCAAATATTAACTTTGTATCATGATTAGATAATGGTAAAGCCATTAATAGTCCAGAAACAAATTGGGAAGATTTACTAGCGTCAACATTTATTTCTTTTGTGCTTATTTTACCCTTAATTATAAGTTTATTATTATTTCGTTTAACTTTAATATCATTGGTTTTAAATAAATCATCATAACCATCAAGCGGACGATTAATTAAACTATCATCTAAGATGTATGTCACTGCTTTATTAGGAAATTTAACTAGCATTATTGGTATTAATATTCTTAATAATGTTGCAGATTCTTGAACATATAAATTTAAGTCATTAACTTTATTACCTGGTTTAACTATTAAATTATTTTTATTAATTATTATTTTTGAACCTAATGATTTTAAAACATTAATTGTTGCTAAAACATCTTTAGAATAGTTATTATTTTTAATTACTACTTCTTGGTTACTTAAATAAGCACATAACAAAAGACGAATAGTGTAACTTTTTGATGATGTAACACTAATCGTTGTATCTTTTATTTGATTTTTTCTTAAAGTAATCGCCATTATTGTTTTCCTAAACTATGGATAATTTTTTCTAAATCCGATAATGAAATACATTGATCACTATCAGAAATTACTTCATTAGGATGTTTATCACATTCAATAATTAATCCATTGGCTCCGGAAGTGAGCGCCGCTAAAGACAAAGGTACCACTAATGCTCTTTTACCACTAGCGTGCGAAGGATCAGCAATAACTGGTAGGTGTGTTAATTCTTTTAGTGCCGCGATAGCACAAATATCTAAAGTATTTCTTGTATAACTTAATGGCGTACGGATGCCTCTTTCACAAAGAATGACATTTTTATTTCCACTAAGCATAATATATTCGGCAGCGCATAATAATTCTTCAATTGAATTGTTAAAGCCTCTTTTTAATAATATCGGTTTTTTACTTTTACCTAATGCCTTTAATAATTCAAAATTTTGCATATTACGGGCACCAACTTGGATAATGTCTACCGCTTCTTCAAATTCTTTTAAATATTTAGTATCAGTAATTTCACTTACTATATTAACGCCATACATTTCACGGGCTTTTTTTAATATACTTATTCCTTTAACACCTAATCCTTGATAAGAATATGGATTGGTACGTGGTTTAAATATTCCCGCACGAATAAATTTGATTCCTAGGTTCTTTAAAGCTAACACTAAATCAAAAAACTTTTCTTCGTTTTCAATCGCACAAGGTCCAGCAATAATTACTTTTTCATTTCCACCAATTAGATCACCATTAATGCTAATGACAGTATCATCAATATGATTAATTCTTGTGACTAGTTTTAAATTTAGACTTGATTCTACACTAATAATTTTTTCTTTATCAATGATTTTATTAAATAAGGTAAAATCTAAATCATCTATTAATAAAACTTCTTTTTCATTAATAGTTTGAACATTAACTTTTATGTTATGAGAATTTAAAGCATTTAACACATCGCTTAAAAATTCTTTTTTAACATTAGCATACATAAACTTCACCTTACTTTAAAAACTCATCAATAGCCATTAGATAACCATCAAATCCATTACCTTTAATTACCTTTTGTGCCGCAAGAGCGGTAATTGACACTTTACGAAATTCTTCTCTTTTACTTATATCACTTAAGTGTACTTCAATAATTGGCACACTTAAAATACGTAATGCATCTAATATAGCAATTGAATAATGTGAATACGCTCCGGGATTGATAATTAATCCATCATATTTGTTTTTCATATTTTGGATTTTTTCAACAATCTTTCCTTCATAATTAGATATGAAAAAGTCAACGTGAATAGATTTACTTTTAGCATATTGCTTAATATATTTCTTTAAGTCGCTATATGTTTTATTTCCGTAAATACTAGTTTCACGCACCCCAAGCATATTAAGATTCACACCATTAATTACTAATAGTCTTTTCATAAGTGGCGATAATCTCCTTAGCTACAGCTTCAATCGTTCTATCATTGTTAATTTGATAGTCAGCATATTTTAGATATAAATCTTTACGCTCTTGATATAATTTATCAAAAGCTTCACTATTTTGACATAATGGGCGAGAATTATCAAATGCTATTAATTCTTTAGCACGGTTAAGACAAAATACTGTTCCATTTTCTTTTAAATGTTCCATGTTTTGTTTGTTAGTAACCGCACCACCACCAGTGGCGATAATTACATTTTTTAATCCACTAACTTTTTCAATTAAGTTATTTTCAGTGGCGCGGAAAGTTTCAATTCCTAAGTCTTTAATAATCTCTGGAATCGACTTATCAAATGAAGCTTCAATTAAATCATCAACATCAATAAACTCTTTCTTTAATATTTTGCTTAATTCTTTTCCGATTACAGTTTTGCCAGCATATGGCATTCCAATTAAAATAATATTTTTGTCGTTCATAATATCCCTCTTTACCTTTGCATTTATTTTAACATTAATTTCTTCATTTAAAAACAAATTTTCACTAATTCTTGCTTGTTCAATAAGCATGTCTAAACCATTCATCGCTAAAATATGTAATGATTCAGCATTTTGTAAGAGCAAATTCTTCAATGGATTGTAATTTAAATCCACTACTGCCGTTAGCCCAATTATGCTTTTTAAGTCAATATCAGGCATTTGATGTTCATAAGGATGTTGTCCTATTGGTGTTGTATTAAATAAAATATTAGCCTTTATATTTTTAGTGTCTTTATAAGAAATAACATTTTTTCCAAATTTATTTCTACTAACAAAGGTGACACTTTTAGCTTTTAAATCTATGGCTAATTGAGCAATCATTTTTGCACTACCACCAGTTCCTAATATTAGGACATCTTTATTTTCTACAATCACATTATTTTTATCTAAAAGATACTTCAATCCATAATAATCACTATTATAGCCTATTAGTTTGTTGTTTCTATTTAAAATGATATTAACCGCTCCTATTTTTTTAGCTAAGTCATCTATTTCATCTAAATAATCTAAGCATAGTTCTTTATAGGGCTTTGTGACATTAAGTCCTAAAAACTTTTTGGAAGTTAATAGTTCTTTTACTTCTTTTTCATTAAGTGATAGTAGTTCATAATTTTCATTGCCAAATAAGTTATGAATTCTTTTTGATAAACTAGCAGTTACATTCTCTCCAATTAAATAGTAACTCATAATCTTAAATATTCACTTCCATACTTTTGTAAAAGTGCATCAAGAATAATAATAGCAGTTAAAGCATTAACAACATATTGTCCGCGTCTAGCAATGCAAGTATCATTTCTTGTACATAATTTTTGACTTTTAATAACCATACTTTTTAAATCAAGATAATTTTGCTCTTTTTGAATTGTTGGTGTAGGTTTAAAAACCACATTGAAATTGATATCTGCACCATTAGTAATCCCGGCATTAATACCACCGCTATTGTTGGATTTAAATTTTACTAATCCTTCTTCAATTTCAAATTGGTCATTAACTTGACTAGCAAATTCATTAGCAAATTTAAATCCCAAACCAAATTCTATACCTTTAACACCTGGTATAGCTAACATTGCACTTCCTATTTTACTTTCTAATGAATCAAATAAGTTCCCTCCTAACCCACCTTCGACTCCCTGAACATTAACACTTACTAATGCCCCTAATGAATCCAAATCATTTTTTGCCACTTTTAATAATTCTTCATCAATGTAAGGTGAGGAATTAATAAAAATGTTTTTACTTTTTAAAACTTCAATAGCAATACTTCCTAAAGCAACAATGGGAGCAGTTAGTCTTCCAGAAGATACTCCACCGCCTCTTAAATCAGCATAGCTTCCTTGTTTTAAAAAAGTTTCATAATCTCCGTGCGAAGGTCTCGCTAATACTTCTTCGTTATCATCAACATTCTTATTTTTGATAATGATGGTAATTGGATTTCCGTTAGAAAAGCCATTTGTTACGCCACTAAGTATTTGAAATTCATCATCTTCAATACGCTTTGTTTCGTATTCATTTTGCGAACGTCTTTGAGCTAAATACTTCTTAATAGTGTCTTCACTAATCTTAACTCCGCTAGGTAAGCCTATTAATGTAGCGCCCACTACTGGGCCATGCGATTCACCAAATACACTAAGGTCAAGTATTTTATTATTTAAGTTCATGAAAATCACATCCTTTAGCGATATAACTATCAATATCAATCATACTTATATATTTTATCTCACAATTTTCATAATCGTTAAGGTAAACAATACACACCTTGTTATCAATATTCTTTTTGTCATTGATAATTAATTTTTTTATTTCTTCTTTATCAAAATCATAATCACAAGGAATGTGCCATTTTTTTATGTAAGAGGCAATTATTTTTTGCATTTTTGGTTCACTTACAAATTGCATTCCAAGTAAAACTGATTCTCCATGTAAATAAGGGTAACTACTATTTAAAGATAACATTTCTAAAGCATGACCAAAGGTATGGCCAAAATTTAGAGTATGACGTGCATAGAAATCATAAACATCTTTTTGGACAATGTTATCTTTAGCAATAATACATTTTTGGATTAATAGTTCTAAATTCTTTTGATCGTCAAGTAAAGGTAAAATTGTTTTATCTAATGTTAAACCCATCTTTAGCGCTTCACATAACCCATTATTAAATTCGCGTTTTGAAAGAGTGTGTAATGTTGTAATATCAATAATGACTAAATTTGGAAATTTAATTGTTCCAACACCATTTTTAAAAGAAGAAAAATTAACTCCTACTTTTCCACCAATGGAAGCATCAACCATAGCAAGTAAAGTGGTTGGTATACTAATCCAATTTATTCCGCGTTTATATAAACTAGCCACTAAGCCAGTTATATCAGAAGTTACTCCTCCGCCAATAGAAATTAAAGTATCGTCACGAGTAACATTATTTTGAAATAAAAATTCGAATATATTTTGAATGGTTTCTAAATTTTTTATTTTCTCACTAGCGGTAATCTTAAATACTAAGGATTTTGATAATAAACTAGAGAATAAAGATTCATCTACTTTATCATCGATAATTACTACTAATTTGTTTTTATTAGAAATATAGTTATCTAAATTTAAATGCGCTTTATTATTAATCACAATTTGATAAGTATTATTCAAAGCATGCGCGATTAAATTCATGACTTATATTTCTCCTTTAAAATAAATATTATTTTAATTATAGATTAATATTAGCAAATCTTCAACAAATACAATTTTCTTATCGTATCATTTTTTTCATGCTATAATTAAATAGTGGTGATTATTATGCAAGAAAACTTAAAAATATATCGTAATCAAATTGATGAAATCGATGAAAAAATGCAAGAATTATTTTTAAAAAGAATGGAAATTGTAGCAAAAATAGCAAATTATAAAATGGAACATAACAATATTGTTACTGATCAAAGTCGTGAATTAGATATTTTTTCTAAAATTGATAATAATCCTAATAAAATTATAAAATTGTATTATAAAAATGTTCAAAAAAGCTTAATTGAACAAAGTAAAGCATATCAAAAAGACTTAATCGATACTCTTAAAAAGTAATCCACTATACTCATTATCTAGTTTAACAGTTTCTTCTTTTGCAATTATTTGATTGATAAAATCAATATTTTTAAAATGTCTTAAATCAATTAACACTTGATTATTATTCTTTTTATAAACATTAATTGGGCGATAATTTATCAATTCAAAGTGGCAAGAATTAATTCTAATTCGTCTAATTGCAAAACTCTTATTAAATTCATCTTTGTATTCTAATGATGAACTATATTGGCAAGATGCGCAATTTTTTCCTGTTAAATGGATAAATGGACAGTGTGTAAAATTCATCATTACATTATATCCAATATCATATATGAAAGTATCTTCATGCAATTTAGCAAAATTAATGTTAGTTTCTAATGATAATATTATTGATTTTACACCTAAATCACTTAATGATTTAATAGCAAAATCGTTATTAATATTAAGTCCTAATCCGCCAATAAGTGGATGTGTGGAAATATAATTTAATCCATAAATGTTATTAGCAATTAAATAAATATTATTATCAAGATTTGTCACTACTTCATTAATCACTTTTTCATCAATACCCGGCAAAATAACTGGTAAATTTAATGCAAATTCTGCTTCTTTAAAATATTCTTTTAATTCCAAAAACTTATTATTTATATCTTTATAATTGTTGCTTGCATAAATGATAAGTCCATTAAAATCATAATTAATTTTTTTATAATTAATTGTTTCATCAATAATAATTGCTTTGTTAAATAATTTAAATGGTTTAACATTTAAATCTAATTCATAATTATTATTTTTTATTGCGGTAATATTTGATTCATAGTCTTCAACGATTAGTTCTTCTAACTTTTCTAAAGCTTTTCTTCTGACCTCATTTAATACTGATTTAGCAATAAAAACATTATCTTTTTTTATATCAATATTTACTATTTCAAAACTGGTGTCATTAGTCTTTTTTAATTGATTAATGATATCTTCATTGCTTATTGGTTGCGTTAAAGCTTCTTCAAGTATTGAATTAGAAAATACTCGAGCTTTAATGTTTTTATATTCTAGAACTAGGCTAAGCGGCTTATTAACTAAGCATGTAATTGTTGCCTTAATTTTAAGTTTTCTTTTTCTATTTAAATAAATATTTTCTTTTTGAGCATCAAGAGTTAAATAAGCATCAAGTCCTGTCATAATTGGACGATTTTTAGTAAAAACTTTATAAATATTTCCTGGCTTTTTAATAACATTTCCCACTCCTAAACTCATGACTTCTTTTTCGCCATTACATAATTTTAAGCCATCGCCACTAGTTAATTGGTGTGTAGTTTCAATTTCTAGTTCATATAAGTCATTTTTAAATGGACGAAATGATTTTAATTTACCAATTTTTGTTCCAATATGATTTTGATTTTTTGAATTAATAATGCCACCTTTTTGATTTTCCAAATAGGCATTATAGTTAAAATCCCCACGAGAAAAGGCATTACGCAATTCTAAAATATCATCTTCAGAATATGCAAAGTTTTGATCGATTATTTTACGATAAATAGCAGTTGTTACACTTACATAGCCAACATGTCTTAAGCGTCCTTCTATTTTAAAAGAACATACTCCAGCATCAACTAAATCACGTAATCTTTTAATAAGACATAAATCTTTTGTTGATAAATGATATTCTTTACTTATAAATTCATCATTTAACATTGCGGCATATTTTTTACGGCAATATTGTTGACATTTTCCGCGATTACCGCTTAATCCAGAAATGAGTGAAGACATATAACAATTGCCAGAAAAACTTACACATAACGCGCCTTGAATAAAATATTCAATTTCTAAATCTGTATTTTGTTTAATATTTTTAATATCTTCTAATGTCGTTTCTCTAGATAAAATTATGCGTTTGAAGCCTAGTTTTTGAGCAACTAAAGCACCCGATAAATTATGAATGCCAAGTTGTGTAGAAGCATGCATTACAATATCTTTATAGCGATTTTTTAATAAATATGCGACGCCATAATCTTGAATAATAAATGCATCCACTTTTGCATTAACGCATTCATCAATCATATTTAAAAACTCGTTAACTTCATTATTTTTAATAATAGTATTAACTGTTATATAAACTTTAACACCAAATAAGTGAGCAAAATGCGTTATTTTTCTTATATTATCCATATTAAAATTATCAGCCTTAATGCGCGCATTAAAACTGGATAATCCTAAATATACCGCATCCGCGCCATTATTAATCGCGGCAAAAAACGCTTCTTCATTTCCAGAAGGTGCTAGTAACTCCACTGTTTTCATTCTATCACCTTATTTTCTACTTTCTTAGTATTAAAGAAAACTAAATATAAAACACCAAATATAATCATAACTATCATCATTGCAAATGAAGTATCAGTTAGGAAATGCGCTCCCATCATATGGCGAGAAAATCCTACCACTAATGCCCAAATTGTAGCTATAATCATTAAGATAATTTCTTTCCCTTTTAATTTTTCATTAAATCTAGGTAATAGCACTATTAAAAATGCACAACTTGCAGAAGCCGTATGTCCGGATGGACAAGATTTAAAATTATCACTAGAAATATTAGGAAACAGTTCTTTTACTCCACTATTAACTTCCCACCAGTTTCGATAATAATCTAAAGAGCCATCACTGCTAATTAAAAAACGGTATCTTGGTCTTCCCCAAATTCTTTTTAAAATTGTAATAACAAGTAGTTGTGCTATGATTACTGCTCCCATGAATATTAACACGCGTAAGATATCTTTATTATTAGTTTTATTTGTTAAATCATATCCTAATAAACATAAACCACCATCAAGTAAAATAGCAATTGGTAATGTTAAATACCATTGGCTTGGAATATCTAATGCATTATGTGATTTCATCGCGCGCATTGATAAAAATGTTCCTGCAACAAGCAAAATTGTTGAAATTAATAATAAAACAATTTTATTTAGTTTTTTATGGACGCCTTTTTGATAACTATATAATCCACCAGCAACAAATGCTAATCCACCATAAGCTGGAGTTTCACCAATTGCTGCAAAGAAAACACCAAACACATTTTTATTATAAATAGCCTTAGCGTAATTTAAATCAAAAAATAAGCCAACAATAAATATCGCTAACGGGATAATAAATAAGGCACTATAAACAAAATAACATTTCTTTTTATTCATGAAAAAAACAATCCCTTCTTTTAACTACAAATAATTGTATCACAAAGTATTAATTAACTTAAGAAATTACTATTTATTTTATAGTTAAATATCAAAAAAAGTTTTTTAATAAAGTGAAAAAAATAAGCGTTTTTGATACTTTTTTGGTAATTTTTTAATTTTTTTGTAACAAAATGTAACATTTTGCCATTAGAAAGCCATTTCATAACCATAAATGCGTTGACATTTAATATAATTTGTTACATTATTAACGAGTAGATTTATATAATTTAAGTGGATTTGAATAATTTGTATTATATTAATTGCATACAAATTAATTACTTTACTCGGAGGAGAAATAATGAGTTACACAAAAGAACAATTACTACAACTAGCGGTCGATGAAAATGTCAATTACATTCGACTACAATTTTCAGATATGCTTGGGACAATCAAATGTGTGGAAGTTCCAGTTAGTAAATTGAGTGAAGCACTTGATAATAAAATTATGTTTGATGGTTCTTCCATCGAAGGATTCGTTCGTATTAAAGAAGCTGATATGTATTTACATCCTGATTACGATACTTGGTTAATATTATCTTTTGAGGATAGTAAGTTTGGTAAAGTAGCGCGTTTAATTTGTGATGTTTATACTCCGGATGGACATCCTTTTAAAGGTGATCCAAGATATTTACTAAAAAGACAATTAGATTTAATGCATATGTCCAATATTTGTGATTTTAAAGTAGGATTTGAGCCTGAGTTTTATTTGTTTAAAAATGATAGTGAAGGAAACTGCACTATGGAAGTTTCTGATCATGGCAGTTATTTTGATATGTCACCAATTGATGGCGCAAATGAATGCCGTCGAGAAATTGCTATTGCCTTAGAAAAACTTGGATTCCAAATTGAATTATCACACCATGAAGTTGGACCAGGTCAACAAGAAATTAACTTTAGATACGCTAGTGCTTTAGAAGCCGCTGATAAATTACAAACATTTAAGCAAGTTGTTAAAAACATTGCTCGTAAACATAACTTAACTGCTACATTTATGCCAAAACCTGTTTATGGTTTAGCAGGTAACGGAATGCATACTAATTGTTCTTTATGGGACAAAGATGGAAATAATATTTTCTTTGATGAAAATGACCCAAATAAATTGTCTTTAGTGGCAAGAAAATGGATGAGCGGTATATTAGCTCATGCTCGTGGCTTAACCGCTATTTGTAATCCTACGATTAATTCTTATAAAAGATTAGTCTTAGGTTACGAAGCACCTGTCTTTGCTTGTTGGAGTGACGCTAATAGATCATCAATGATTCGTATTCCAGCTGCTCGTGGAAAAGCAACACGTACAGAAGTTCGTAATGTTGATCCTATGGCTAATCCTTATCTCGCTTTAGCGGCTATTCTCGCTTCTGGTTTAGAAGGAATTAATAGTGACATTGAACTTGTTCCACCAGTATATGATAATATCTTTGAATTAACACGCGAAGAAAGAGAAGCAAAAGGAATTAAAAATCTTCCTGAGAATTTAAAAGATGCTATTAAAGAATTACGTCATGATGCTTTATTACGTGATGTTCTAGGTGAACATACTTATGAAAAATATGTTTTAGCTAAACAAATTGAATGGGACGAAT
>CALBGF010000014.1 GCA_937893635.1 uncultured Mollicutes bacterium
AATTTTTTTCTTTAGAAAAACATCATAAAGCGTTTACATAATAGAAAATTGTAAAATTATTGAATAACGAACAAAAAATGCTTGCAAAGATATTTTTGTAATGCTAATATGTTTGCAATTAAAAAACGAAAGAGGAAATAATTATGAAACGAAAAAGTTGTTCTTTTTTGGTATTATTTTTGGCATTTTCTTTATTTGCATGTACCAACGATAATTCCGTAAACTCCGGTTCCCTTGAGCCATCCATTAGTACAAGTGATTCCACTAAATCTAGTATAAGTAATAGTGGATCCATATCATCTTCGGGATCACCTACAAGTGTTTCCACCTCAACGAAACCTAGTACGAGCACAAGCAATTCTACTTTACCTTCTACTTCAACATCATCTAGTACAAGTGAAGTTCCTACTAAAGATGATGTATCAAAAGTAATCGAAAAAGCAGTTAGTAAAGCAAATTTAATTGCAAATGGCAAAGTAAAGATAAGCTCAAAAGATGATTGGACCGATGAATCAAGCGAAAGTTCTTTTGAATTTGGTAAAGATGCTAATGGCGACACACTTCATTATACTGGTAAAGAGTATAGTGGAGAATATGATATGTATTTACTAACTGATACCGATGGAAGTATTGTTGCAATTCAAAAATCTAAAACTGACGGCGCAATAACAAAACCATATGATGAATTTGAATCGATTGGTTTCCGTTTTAGTAATGTATTAGGCTATTCTGCTAGTTTTACCGGTGTAGAAAATTTAGTACAAGGTTTATATGGATATGGCATACAAAATGTAAATAAAGATTTTAAATATCAAGTTGAAAATGAGAAATATTCTTTTAGTTTTGGCTATTTTGAATCATTAGATACTTGGCAATTCTTAAAAGTTAGTTGTGAATTTACTATTGGAGAAAAAGAAGAATTTAGTAGTGTTAATGTTACTATTGATACATATAGTCAATCTAGTTTTATGGTTGATGATGAATTAGGTGTTATTCAATTAAATAGTGACGCTAAAGCATCAGGTGTTAAAAATTATGAGATTAGTCAAAAACTAGGCAATAGAACATTTGTTTCACCAATTTCTTTGAGTTCTCTTAAAGTTACGTCATTTGATGTAATGCTTGATGACAAAGTAGTTGCTAGTGGTGACACTATTAAAGTTGAAAAAGGAGAAAGCATTAATTTAGCATTATCTAATGTTATTCCTGAAACTGCTAGTTTTGCTTTTGATGAACCACAAATTAGTGTTTCTGAAGGCTTAATTTTAGGATTTAGTTCATTTAATAATTCTATAAATGGAACGCCAGATGAAGTGGGAGAATTTGATGTTTCCATTAAAACTACTAACGTGACAAAATCATTTAAAATAGAAGTAACAGAAGCGCAACCAAAATCTATTACTTTATCTTACTTCACTGTGGCACCAAAAGGATATAACTCTTATGTTTTAGCTAATAGTAAGATTGATGGCTTTGTTGGTGTTGAATATATTATTAAAGCCGGTGTATTACCAGATGCCGCAGATCAAAACGTCAATGCTTCAATTGATGGTGTTGATTCATCGAAATATGAGTTAACTAAAAAGAAAATTAAAGTTAATGAATGGATGGATGAAGCAGATATGTGGAGCTTTGTTGCTAAAGAAAGTGGAGATTATGCAGTCACTTTTGCAAGTTCTGTTAATGCAAGCATCAAAGAAGTTGTTAATATCCATGTTGATGATGCTCCAGCAATTAATGAAATGTTGTCATCTGCTAAATTTGGAACTAAACAAGGTGCTAATCTTAAATATCAATTAGAGTTTGCTCCTAATAGCACTGGTGAAACAGGTAGCGTTATAATTCAAGATAAATTGTCTTCAAAAGAAGAAGTAGCAAGTTACGTTATAAGCAAAGGTGAAAAATGCTACAACTTTGCTTTAACACATGTAAGTGGAGATAGTTTAGAAATGCAATTAGTTATGTCATTTGACTTTTCTTTATCATATTACAATTCTGATTGGGATATGTATGAATCACTTTATAAAATTACTCCAGAATTTTTAGTAGCTGGTTCAACATTTGAAGGCAAATCAGATACTCATACTTTTTCAGTTAGTTTAATGAATGATAGTCAAGCAAGCTTATCATTAGCGTTATTAGGTAGTTTTGATAGCCTTTATCTAAACTGTGCTTTCTCATTAAAAGAAGAAGGAGATCACTATGTTGGAACGTTTACTTCAACTTCTTCAGAAACTTCATTTGTAACATTACCATTACCATTTACTCTCTCAAAAGATATGACTACATTAACTGTTTCATTTGAAATTGATGGAAATGTAGAAACATTTACTTGTTCAAGAAGTGAATAATTATTATGAAGAAAAAATTTATATTTTTAGGTTTAATTTGCTCCGTCATTGCTTCTTGTGATGGGGCAAACATCAAGCCTAGTGCTGGTTTATTAAATAATAATCTTATTTTAAGCAATACTACTGAATATAAAGAAGCTAAATCAACAAGTGCAATAGGAAATAAAAAACTATTAGTTATTCCTTTTGAATTTCAAGGAGAAAGAGAATTTCAAGATAGTGACTTAGAAAAGATTAGAAAAGCCTTTTTTGAACCAAATTTATCAACAAGCGGAAATGCTTATTATTCTTTAACAGAATATTATGAAAAGAGTAGTTTAGGAAAAGTTCATATTAGTGGTGATGTTGCGCCAATATTAAAAGTTCCACATACTGTGGACGAACTTACTAAAGATGGTAATTATTTTCCAGGAGTCCCCGCTTATGAATATTTAAATAATGCAGGCATTAGCGATGAATATTTATCATCATTTGACCAAGATAAAGATGGATATGTTGATGCAGTTGTATTTGTTTATTCATCACAAACTTCAGAGCGCAGTGGAAACTTTTGGGCTTGGGTTTCAACATTCGATGCTAAGCCAAATCTTACAAGGCCTCAATTTGCTAGACATATGTGGGTTGGCTTAGATTTCTTTTCTACATCTAATTATGAAATTGATGCACACACTATTATCCACGAAACAGGACATTTGTTTGGATTAAGGGATTATTATCCTAGCGATAACTATAATGTTGCCTTAGGTGGACATTCAATGATGGATTATAACATTTCTGACCATGATCCGTATTCTAAAATGCTATTATCTTGGTTAGATCCAATTTACTATGATTTTAAAAATTATAGAGAAATTACTTTAAATTTAAAAACATTTGAAGAAAATAATCAAGTTTTGCTATTAAATAATTCTTGGAATCATTCGGTTATGGATGAATACTTATTAATTGAATATTATACTTCTACGGGAGTAAATGAATTAGATGCTAAAAATAAATATGATAATCGACCATTAGGATTTACTAAAAACGGAATTAAAATATATCATGTCGATAGTCGTATTGCTAAATGCCATTACGATAAAACTCAATATGCGGTTGTTTTCGATGAATATGTTAACGAAATTCCTGAAACTTATGCAGATGATATATATTATTTGATAGGGGCGTCTAATAATAATCAAGATTCAAGAACAGATGCTTCTAGACAAGGAAGATATAAACAAGTTGCTTTAATAGAAAACAAACAATATAACAAATTACAAGCTGGAGAAAGTGCGGATGATGATTCATTGTTTTATGAAGGCGATATGTTTGATTCATCTACATCTCCATATTTATTAAATGGCAATTGGAATAATGGCACAGCAATTAATTTTACTATTTCAGTAGATAAATTAACTAATGAGTATGCCACAATTACTATAAACTTTAGGGGGGAATAAGATATATGAAGAAATCTTTAAAATTATGTTTATTACCAGTAACTTTATCAATTATGTTAACTGCTTGTAATAATCAAAGTAATTCTATTTCAAATTCAAGTTCTAACTCTATTTCAACTTCTTCATCAATAGATGTTAGTAAAATTTCTTTAAAAGACGCTATTGCAAATACGCGAGAATATACTTTGCAAACGAAAACTTTTGACGATTCATTTATGACTTTCCAAGTATTTAGTGATAACTTTTATTATTATGCACCAAATATGGGCGGATACATCGTGATTGACGATGATCCTGGATATGTTCATGCTTTTGATGTTATATCAATTGATAGTGATTTGATTTCTAAAACTAAAATAGATGTTTTAGGTAGAAATGGTTTAGTTAATCAAAAAGCATATTTATATGCCACAAATTTTTTAGATATTATGAGAGTATACGCTGACGATTTTGTAAGAATCAGCGACAATACATTTTGCTGTTCAGTAAAAGATCTATCTTCTCATCTTAAAGATTATTTTCAAAATAAAAACTTATCCTATGCCAACTATTTTGAAATTGTTATTGGTGACGATGGACGTGTATCTCGTTTTATTCCTTATGAAAAAACAACTGCAGATATGTACTCATTAGGCGAAGTTTATTTTTCAACATTTAATTTAGAAGATTATGAGCCATATAAATTATGGGATCAAGAAGGAAGAAAAATTAATACACGTTTATATGACTTAAAGATGGGATATTTTGCAGAAGATAACAAAACATATATTCCTTTTTATAAAGATGAACAAGTTGTAGTTGAAGGCGTAGTATCATCATTCGATGTTAATAACAATGTTTATATTAGTGTAGAAAGTCTTACATTAGGTAATGTTGGAATTCAAGTTCAACTATCTAAAAAAGACACATTACCAAAAATAAATGAACTTATAAAAGTAAAAGGAACAATAGCTTGTGATAATTATGTTTCATTAATTAAAGATGCAACATTTACTGTAATTGAAGAACAAGATTATTTTCCATATTTTGACGAAGAGCCAATCGCAGATATTTATGGCTCTGGATATTATGCGGCAAATTTTTTCTCTCAATCGCCTGTGTTTGGAGACTCTATTTATTCAACTGCGGCTTATATTTCTGAAGATTTTGAAAGTAATTTGGTAGAAAATAAAAATGTTGAAATAGATATGATTTGCCCAGCAATACCTTCTAGTGATAAAAAAGATTATTATCATATGAAATTGGTTTTACCAACAAATATGCAACTTGAAAAGAAGAATCAAATCCTTCAATCATTAAAAGAATATGGAATATATGGTAATGAAGATGCTAAAGAAGTATTGTTAGATAAATTTATTATTAGAATTGATCCGACATATTTCTACGCTGTAAAACTAGAATATGGCTCTGAAAGTTCTATTTCTTTACAACTTTCTCCAACTGAAAAAGTTGAAAAAATTGTTGGTATTAAAAATTTTGAATTTGCAAAGTTAACTGATTATTCTTGCTATCGTTTTGGTGGATATACTGCGATGAATTTAGAAGAAATGTACGGAAAAGATGGAAAAACGATGGGAGTTTACTATCAATCATCATCAATGACACAAAAAGAATATGATGCTCAAGTTAAAAATATTGAAAGCATAGGCTTTAAAAAGCTTAATGAAATAAAAGATGAATATAAACGTAGGCACATTATTTATCAAAAGGATACTTATTATGTGGATCTATTCACACAAGAAAATACTTTAGGCGAAGATGGTGCGATGGTATTCAATATGTGGATATATAAGGGAGAATTGATTTATTGCAAAACAGTTCAAGAGCAATTAAAAGAATCTATACCATTCTTCAACGTGGATGATTTTATTCAAATGGATGGAGTATATGATGCCGACTTAAATTACTTTGAATTAACAAGTTATGCTGGAAAAGAATATAAAAATGATGAACATATTGCTTGTATTACAATAAATACTAATAGTGATATTTTCTCAGAATTGCGTTCAAAGTATAGAACTGAAAAAGGATATGCCACTGTTAGAAATAACGACAATTCTATTTATACTTATAACACTCGCGGAAGTAATCATTATGTATTTTCAAAGGATATAGATGGTAGTAATGAAAAAGTATATTTAGATATGGCTTTATATTCTACAGATGACTATACATATGCTGGCCATAAGGATTTCACTAATAGAATTGAGATTGCAATATATAAAGGAACGGAACCATTATCAACAACGTATTTAGATAATTTAAATGAATTCGGAAAACGTTTTGGTGAAAATAATGGTGTTGAGGCTTTAACATTTAATTTACCTGCAAATACAAAAGTAGAAATGTATTATTGCGCAGATAGAGATATTAAATATAATTTCTTGGAATATGGCTATTTATATCAAGATGAAGCGTTTGTTTATAGTGATTCGTTAAATGAAACATATGACTCAATAATTAATTCTTTAGAAGCACAAGGGTATAAATTATCTACAACAACTGCCAAAGGCAATGTATGTTATAGCAAAACTGTTGATAACTCAACCGCATATATATTTATTATGAAGAGCGATAAAGGATATATACGATTAATTGATGGTGTTGGCGGATTGGATTATTAAAAAGAGGACTTCGGTTCTCTTTTTGTATACTAAAAGATTGTTATG
>CALBGF010000015.1 GCA_937893635.1 uncultured Mollicutes bacterium
ATTAAAGAAGAACGTAAAGCAGCAATGAAAAATCTAGTAGATTTACTAGATAAAAACGATATCAAAAAATCATTAGAATATCGTATTGAAGCATTAGAAAATTTTACTAAAACACTTAATCTTGAATCTAATTTAATGTCAATCTACGCTTCGGATAGTATCCAAACATTAAAAAATGAATTAAGTAAATATGAAAATATAACTGATGATTTTACTAAGTATATGAATATAAATCATGCGCAATTATTTACTGCAATTAATTTTGAAACTGCTGGACGATTACAAAAATTATCAAAAGAGCGTTATTCCGAATTATTCTTAATTATTAATGATGCAAACGAAACAAACAAAAAAGAAAAAGCTATACAATTAAGAAAGTTCTTATCTAATAATACAAATTTGAAATTATTCTTAGAAATATTCCCTGTGATTATATCTACAAATTTATCTTGTACATATTTAGGTGAACCGGGAACTACATTTGACATAGTTATGATGGATGAAGCGGCACAATGTAGCATCACTAATGCTTTAATACCTATTTCTCGAGGTAATCAAATCATGCTTGTTGGTGATGCTCAACAATTAAGTCCTGTTATATTACTTGATGAAAAACTTAATAAAAAACTAATGAACAAATACAATATTCCTAAAGAATATAATTATGTAAGTAATTCTATCTATACAGCATATACAAAAATTGATGTATGCAATAATGAAACACTTTTATGTTCACATTATCGCTGCGATGAAAAAATCATTTCTTTTTCAAACAAAAAATATTATAACAACAAACTAAAATGTAAAAGAATAGGAAATAGCAATACTCCACTAGAATATCGTGATACATCAAAATACGAAGAAATAACGGATGAAAAGAACATTTCAACAGGTGAAGTCAAAGTTATTGAAACTTATATTAAAGAACATCCAAATGAGCAAATAGGTATTATTACACCATTTGTTAAGCAAAAAGAATATCTTGAAGAAAATCTAAGTAAAACATATCCAGATATTCCTATTGGTACTGTACATGCTTTTCAAGGTGATCAACAAAATGTAATTTTGTTTTCCACAGCAATAACTAATAAAACTTCAAAAGGGACATACAATTGGTTAAAAAATAACAAAGAATTAATTAATGTAGCTATGTCTAGAGCAAAAGATAAATTTGTAATGTTTGCTAATAAAGACAAAATTTCTAAACTCTCTGATAATAAAGATGATGATAATATTAAAGAGTTAAGTGATTATGTGTATAGTAACGGAAATTATGTTGTTAAAAACATTTCTCCAGCATCTTATGCTTTAGGAACAAAACAATTAAATACGCCAAGTGAAAAAGATTTACAAGAAACATTTAATCAAATTTTATCGGTTATAGATAAAAATTGTATTATCAAATCAGAAGTGCCTGTAAGTTCAATTTTTACACATTTTAAAGATGATAATTCATTGTTTTATAAAGGTCGCTTTGATTTAGTAATATTTGATAAAACATATAAAGGCGAGGAAAGAGTAGTGGCCGCTGTTGAACTAAATGGGCCTGAGCATTATTCCGAAGAGCAAGTTCAAGAAAGAGATAAATTAAAACAACAAATATGTGATAATCATCACTTTACTCTTTATACAGTTAAAAGAGAATATGCTCGTGACTATCGACGCAATAAAGAAGCACTAATTGAAATACTTAATAAATCAAAATAATTATAATTAATTTTAGAAAGCAGGTGATAAAATGAAATTTTTATTCTTTGATACAGAATGCGCTAATTGCTTTAATGGAATTGGTAAAGTATGTGAATTTGGTTACATATTAACCGATGAAAATTTTAAAGTTAAAGTAAAATATGAAATACCAATGTCACCAGGAAGAGGAAGCAATAATAAATTTCATTTAAAGGCATATGGTAAACACAAACCAATTTCTTTAGCATTTGATGAAAGCTATTATTACACACAACCAGAGTTTGATTATTATTACGAAGAAATTAAAGGACTTATGGAAGATAAAGATACAATTTGTTTTGCTTGGTCAAGTGATAATGACATACAGCATTTATATAATTCTTGTGTTAGATATAATAAAGAACCATTCAAATATATTTGTTACGATATCCAAAAAATATTTGGAAAATATATTGAAACATCAAAACAAAAAAGTCTAAAAGAATCTTGTCTTCATTTAGTGGGAGCCACTAAGATGATGGATATTCAAGAACATCTTTCTAGTGATGATTCTAAAATGGCTATGTTAATATTAGAAAAAATATGTGAATTGAAAAATATAGATGCACTAACTTTACTTCAAGAATCAGATTATGCTAAAGATGATTCAATTGAATATATGAATAACTTTAATAAGCATAAAAAAGAAAAAGAAATAATTAAAGCAAATATCGCTCTTTATAGACGTGTAGAAGAAGAAGATAAAGCAAAATTACTATTACCAGAATACGAAAACAAAAGATTTAGGATATATAGTGATATCATTCATAAAGAAATTGATTTACCTAATATTATAGAAACAATCCATAATAGAGGTGGAATATTTGTAAGAGATTTAAAATTAATAGATTTCTTTATTATATATAAAGATAACGAAATATTAACAATAGGCAAAGATGCTTTACAGCACTTTAAAGGACAATTCATCTTTTTAGAAGATCTAATTGAAAAAATATA
>CALBGF010000016.1 GCA_937893635.1 uncultured Mollicutes bacterium
CTGGCAGGAGGCACCATTCGAATATTAAGCCGATTATATCGGTTTTTTTAATACTTAAGTGCCAAAGCGTTAAACACACTAAAAAAATTCTTGCAATTTGACTTTATTATTAATATAATAACAATGTGCTTACGAGAGTAGGTATGATCATTCGTGATCAAAGATGTTTTCTCAGAGTGGGGACCTCCCCACTCTTTGATTTGTTAGGAGGAAAAAATGATAGTATTAGAAGAAGTTACTAATTTAATTAAGCCTAGTTTAGATGAACAAGGCATCAGTATCTATGAAATTACCTATCAAAAAGAAGGTAAAGATATGGTACTTAGAATTTTAGTAGAAAAAACTGATGAAACTAACATTAGTTTAGACGAAATTGTTAATGTTTCAGAAAAAATTTCTTTATTACTTGATGAGGCTGATATCATTAAAGATGATAATTACATGCTTGATGTTGCTTCTGCTGGAGCGGAACATCCAATCAAGTTACAAGAAATTGAAAAATATGTTAACAAGTATGTCAATCTTCATTTAATTAATCCTATTGAAGGGGAAAATAGTTTCGAGGGTACAATTATTAATGTTAACGAAAATGAGATATCGTTAACTATTAGAATTAAAACAAGAACAAAAACAATTAAAATTAATCGTGAAAATGTTGATCGAGCAAGATTAGCAATTAAATTTTAGAAACAGAAGGGAAAAGTATTATTTATGATTAATGCAAAAGTATTTTTAGAAGGACTTGAATCTTTAGAAAATGAAAAGGGACTATCTAGAGAAGTTGTCCTAAACGCACTAAAAGAAGCTATGGAAAAAGCTTTCCGCAAACAACTTGACAAATTTGATGATGCGTTAGTAAGAGTGGATATTGATGATAAAACATCAACTATAAAACTCTTTCAACTTAAAAAAGTTGTTGAGGAAGTTGATGATGATTTCCTTGAAATCTCTTTAGAAGATGCAAGAGAAAAAAATCCGGATTTAAATGTTGGCGATTATTATGAAATCCCATATCAACTTGACTTTTTAACCAAAGGTTCTGTTCAATTAGTTGCTTCAATCTTACGTCAAAAAATAGCTGAAGCTGAAAAAGCTTCTTTATATGACAAGTATAAAGATGAAATTGGCGAAATGGTTCAAGGACAAGTTGAAAAAGCTGATGAACGTGGCGCTATTATCAATATTGGTAGATTAAGTGTATTCTTACCACGTAATCACATGATTCCAGGTGAAAGATTTAAAGTAGGAGATACAGCAAAGTTATTTGTTTCTGATGTTGTATCTACACCAAAAGGAGCTCAAGTTGTCGTTTCACGTACTGATCCAGGTTTCTTAAAAAGATTATTTGAAACTGAAGTTCATGAAATTTATGAAGGTACAGTAATTATTAAAAACATTGCTCGTGAAGCAGGACATAGAAGTAAAGTTGCTGTTTATTCATTAGATCCTAATGTTCCTGCAACTGGTGCATGTATTGGTCCTAATGGTAATCGTATTCAAAAGATTGTTGCTCAATTAGGTAATGGTAACGAAAAAGAAAAAATTGATGTTATTAATTACTATGAAAACCCAGGATTATATATCATGGAAGCTTTAAAACCTGCAACGGTTAGAGGTGTACAATTAGATTATGAACATAAAAAAGCTGTAGCAGTTGTTCAAAATAACGAATTATCAGTGGCTATTGGTAAAATGGGTGTTAATGCTCGTCTAGCAGTTCGCTTAACTGGCTGGAACATTGATATTAAAGAATTAGATGAAGCACTTCGTTCTGGTGTTAACTATAAGACTGCGGATCAATTACTAGCAGATGATGAAAATCATGATATTGTCGAAGAAGTTGAAAATGAAGTAATTGAAGAACCAAAAGAAGAAGTTAAAGAGGAAGTTAAAAAACCTGTTGAAGAAGTAAAAGAAGATGTTGTTGATGCTTCTTCTAAAGTTGAAGAGCCTGTTGAAGAAAAAACTGAAAACGAAGTAATTGAAGAACCAAAAGAAGAAGTTAAAGAAGAAGTACAAGTTCCTGTTGAAGAAGAAAAAGAAGAGCCTGAACAAAAAGAAATCAAAGAAGTTACAACAAACAAGACTCTTGCTGATTTAGAAAAAGAACTTGAAAACGAAAAACGTCGTCGTGAAAATTCTAATAATTATAGACGTCCATGGAAGAAAGCCGAAAAGAAAAATGAAGAATCTAATACTGAAGAAGATAATTCAATCATTCCTTCAAATATTAAAACAGAAAAAATGGACATCTATACTCAAGAAGAATTAGAAGAATTAGATCGTGAAGAAGAAGAAAATTACGATGATGACGATGATGATATCGATTACGACGAATTTGATTCTTACTACGATGAAAAATAATTAAACTGAAAGGATGTTGCAAATGAAAAAAATACCAATGCGCCGCTGTGTTGCTAGTAATGAGATGCTCCCTAAAAATGAGTTAATAAGAATTGTTAAAACTCCTACTGGTGAAGTAATAGTAGATGTAACTGGTAAATTAAATGGTCATGGTGCATATCTTAAAAAGAACATAGAAACTATAAAACTTGCCCAAAAGAAAAAAATATTAGATCGTGCATTGGAGACTTCTATTCCGGATAGTGTTTATGCGGATTTAGAAAAGTTAATTCATGAATAACATTCTTCAGTTATTGGGTTTAGCTTACAAAGGAAAGCGTATAATTATAGGTGATGATATATTAACTAGTCTTAGACAAAATAAAAAATTATCACTTATAATCATTGCTAATGATGTAAGTGAGAACACATTAAAAAAATTTAAGGATAAAGCTAATTTTTATAAAATAGATTATATTGTCTTATTTAGTAAAGAAGAGCTTGGCAAATCCTTAGGAAAAAACTATGTAAGTGCAGTTGGTATATGTGACAAAAAATTAAAAGAAAAAATTCTTAATGAAAGCAGGTGATTTATATGTCGTTTAATGGAAAAAATAAAAAATCCAAAACAACACGTGTAAGCAATATTCCATCAAATCGAAACACTAATAAAAATGAATTAAATAAAGTTAATGGTGGTGTATTCGTTTATACAGGTGACATAACAGTTAGCCAATTATCAAAGGAATTAAATATTCCAGCAACTAGTATAATACGTTTCTTGTTTATGCAAGGAAAGATGGTTACATTAAATCAAAACCTTGGCGATGAACTTATTGGAGAAATTTGTTTAGAGTTTGGTTATGATTTTAAGAAAGAAAAAGTTGTTAGTGAAGAAAATTTTGAAGAAATAGAAATTGTCGATGATCCAAGTTCTCTTAAAGAGCGTTCCCCTATCGTCACAATTATGGGACACGTTGATCATGGTAAAACTACACTTATTGATACTATTCGTAATTCGAATATTGTTGACACAGAGGCTGGCGCTATTACGCAAGCTATTGGTGCTTATCAAAAAGAAATTAATGGTAAAAAAATTACCTTTATTGATACTCCAGGACACGAAGCATTTACCGCTATGAGAAGTAGAGGTGCCTCTGTTACGGATATTGTTATTATTGTTGTTGCTGCTGATGATGGGGTTATGCCTCAAACTAAAGAAGCAATAGATCACGCTCGTGCAGCTAATGTCCCTATCATTATTGCTATTAATAAAATTGATAAACCAGGCGCAAATGTTGAACGTGTAAAACAAGAATTGATGGAATTAGATATTATTCCAGAAGAATATGGTGGAAAAAATATTTTCTGTGAAATATCTGCTAAGAAAAATATTGGCATTGATAATTTACTTGAAAACGTTCTTTTATTAGCCGAAGTTCTTGAATTAAAAGCTAATCCTAATCGTTATGCTTTAGGTACAGTGTTAGAAGCACGCCTTGATAAAGGCGAAGGTGCTAAAGCAACTTTATTAGTACAAAATGGTACATTAAATGCTGGAGACTTTGTTGTTGTCGGTGCTGCTTATGGCCGTGTTCGTAAAATGACAAATGAACATCGCGCTGAATTAAAATCAGCTGGTCCATCAACACCAGTTGCTATTATTGGTTTAACAGAAGTTCCAGTTGCTGGTGATAAATTCATGGCTTTCCCAACTGAAAAACAAGCTCGTGATATTGCCGAAAAACGTAAACTTGCTAAAACTATGGATGAACGTAATTCTTCTGGTGGAGGTACATTAGAAGATTTATATAACCGAATTCATGAAGGCGAAGTACAAGAAATTAATTGTATTGTTAAAGCAGATAATCAAGGTAGTGCTGAAGCAGTTAAAGGTGCATTGCTTAATATTCAAGTTGATGGTGTAAAAATCAATGTATTACGCTCAACTGCTGGTGCTATTACAGAAACAGATGTCTTGCTTGCTTCAACATCTAATGCAATCATTTTCGGATTTAATATTCGTCCAGATGCAAAGATTCGTGCTAAAGCCGAAGAAGCTAAAGTTGATATTCGTTTACATACTATTATTTACCATTTAACTGAAGAAGTTGAAGCCGCTATGAAAGGTTTATTAAAACCAACATACAAAGAACATATTACTGGCCAAGCAGAAATTCGTAAAGTAATTGTTGCTAGTAAAATTGGTAAAATTGCTGGTTGTATGGTAACTAATGGTGTTATAAAAAGAGATTCATTATGTCGTTTAATGCGTGATGGCGTAGTTATTTATGAAGGTAAACTCAATTCTTTAAAACGTTTCCAAAACGATGCTAAAGAAGTTGCGGAAAACTATGAATGTGGCTTAACTATTGAAAACTTTAACGATATTAAAGAAGGAGATATAGTTGAAGGCTACGAAATGGTTGAGGAGAAAAAATAATTATGGCTAATCGTAATGAACGTATTCATTCATTAATTCAAAAAAATGTTTCGGAAATTTTACAATTTGAATTAAAAAATTCTTCAGTAGGATTTGTAAGTGTTACTGAAGCTATTGTTAATAACGATAATTCTTTTGCTAAAATTTATGTTTCTTTCTTAGGAAAAGGCGATAAAGAAAAAAGACTTGAAGCGCTTAATCGTTGTAAGGGATTTATACGTAGTGAATTAGCAAAAAGATTAGATATTTATAAAGTTCCAGAACTTGCTTTTGTGATTGATGATACTTATGAACGCGCCCAAAAATTAGAGGCTTCTTTAGCGCGTGAAAAAGAAGCAATTGAACATAAAAAGAAAATTTAACGGTCAGTCTTGGCCGTTTTTTCATTAAATTTTAATTGTCTTTTGAGTATTTTATATTATAATAGTGATTGGAGAATTGCGATATTATGGATGGATTATTTTTAATAAATAAACCTGCTGGCGTTACGTCTAGAGATGTATGTAATAGCTTAATGCGAAAGTTCCGTTTTAAAAAAGTGGGACATGTTGGCACTCTAGATCCTTTTGCAACTGGTTTATTAGTAATAGTAATGGGTAAAGCAACAAAAGTTGCACCATTTTTAGAAAAAGAAGATAAGCATTACATTGCAACATTAAAATTAGGTGAAAAGACTAACACTTTAGATTTAGATGGAGAAATAATTGAAAGAAAAGAAGTTCCAGAATTAAATAAGAAAGAAGTATCAAAGGTTTTACATTCCTTTGTTGGAAAATTGAATCAACTTCCTCCAATGTATTCAGCAGTAAAATATAAAGGCGTTCCACTATATAAACTAGCAAGATCTAACATTGAGATAGATCGAAAAATTAGAACAATTGAAATAATTAAAGTTCGTTTAATATCAATTAAAGATAATATGATTAAATTTTCTCTTGATTGCTCTAAGGGGACCTATGTACGTACATTTGGTGAGCAATTTGCAGAAAAACTTGGAACAGTTGGTCATTTGATTAGTTTAAAGCGCACTAGAGTTGGTAATTTTTCTTTAAAACAAGCTAAAACAATTCGTAGTGTTAAAAAAGAAAATATTATTAATTCATATGAAGCATTAAAAAGCATGGATACTATAACAGTAGATGAAAAAACTGCGAAAGAAATAAAAAATGGAATAATAATGGAATTAATCGACCATAATAAGTTAGTTTTGTTCATAGATGAAAAACGCAATCCGCTTGCTGTTTATCAACAAGTTGAAGATACTAATATATATAAAAGCTTACGTGGCTTATTTTAGAACAAAAAAGTAAAATATTTGTTGCTATTTAAACCACAATTGTGTAAACTAATTTCGTAACTTATTCTATGAATAACGAATCCTCGTCGCTTTTCTTGGATTAAGCCGGACAAATAAATAAGGAGGAAATTAAAATGGCACTAACAACTGAAAAAGTCGCAGAATTAGTAAAAACTTATGGACGCGATGAAAAAGACACAGGTTCTACTGAAGTACAAGTTGCTATTCTTACTGAACAAATCAATGCTTTAACGGCTCACTTAAAAGTTCATAAGAAAGATCATCATAGTAGACGTGGTTTATTAAAGTTAGTTGGTAAGAGAAGAAATCTTCTTGATTATCTTGCTAAAAAAGATAAAGAAAGATATGTTGCTCTTATTGGCAAATTAGGATTACGTAAATAGTAATTATTTAAGAGTCATTGCAATATGGCTCTTTTATTTTTACCTATAATTGCTATAATTTAAGAGAAATATATATTGCGATATATTTTAGTATTGAATAATTTTATTTAAAAGTGGAAAGGATATATACAAAGACAATGTTTGTAAAATTGGTTGATAGTAAAAAGAAACAGCATCTATACCCAGCACGTTTTTCGTTTTGGTATTTGTTTTTTGGACCAATTTATACTTTAGTGAGAAAAAGTTTTCCTTATAGTATTTTATGTCTTGTCTATCATCTTTTTTTGGTGCCTAAAAGCTTAGTAATTAAATTTTTTATGCTATTTAATCTTGACGAAAGTGTAATTAATGTTCTTGCATATCCGCATTTTAATTTTGATATTTTTACTTATCTATTTATTTTAATTATTCCAAGAATCTTAATTGCTGCTTTTATTGATAATTATTATTTAAATATTGCTATTAATAAAAAGAATATGTTACCTGCAGATGATGTTTCATTAGAAAAATTAAGTAAAATTTCTCAAAAATATAAAGATTTACCAGTTGATTCATCTTTTTTAGAAAAAACAACGTTTAATTTAAATAAAGAAGAAAATAGTTATGACAAAAAGAAAAGTTATCTTGATTTAGACAAAACGAATTTATTAAGTAAGGATGAAATTAAAAATAAAGAACTAAAAGATTCTTATTATCAAAATCAATTAGATATATTGTATGGGAAATATGAGTCTGGTTTTATTAGTGAAGAAGAACTTATTGAACATAAAAAAAGATTGTTTAAGGAATGATATTTTTTTGTTTAAGTGTTACAAATTATAATTCGCTCATATTATAAATTGGGTGATTATATGCCAAGATGCAAATATACAAATAGTGAAGTTTCTCTTTTAGCACGACTTATGCGCTCAGAAGCAGTTGGTGAAGGTCGTTTTGGAATGAAACTAGTAGGTAATGTTGTTATTAACCGTGTGGTTGCAAAATGCTTGAATTTTAAAAAAGTAAATAATATCACGCAAGTAATTTATCAAAAAGGACAATTTGCGGGAATATCGGGTAAATTGTTTTATGGAAATGCCACAAGCGTTGAAAGAAGATTAGCGCTTGACACAATTACTTTCTGGAGAGCCTATCCAGCGTATGCCGCTTTATTTTATCAAAATCCTGGAAAAGGTAAAGCTTGTAGAAAACGATTTTGGGGAACTTACGCCGGAAAATTCAAAAATCACTGCTTTTATAACGCTGATGCAAGCGCAAAATGCCGTTTGTAAATAAAATAATTAAAAAAATTTAAAAAAAAGTAATTTGTCATTTGCCAAAATACCAAAGCGATTTTTTTATGGACTATATTATATATGGAAGAAATTGCCATTAATCGTGAGGTGTAAAGTATGGAAGACAAAAAAGAGGCATCTGTCGCAACAAAAGTTATCGATCCTAAGTTGCTAAAGTTCCGCGACGAAAAAGAGGGTACAATCGAGGCAATAGAAGAATATATTGCCCAAAATCGTAGTGAAGATACTTTCCGTGTAATTATGTTCAGCCACATTGACAAAAGAGGACTAAAAGATGAGGAAGTGTATAAGCGCGCAGGTTTAACGAGAAATGTATTTTATTGCATTAAGCGTGGAGGAAGTTATAAGATTTCCAAAAATAGTGCTTTAAGATTAGGAATCGGACTGGAACTAACTTTGGATGAATTAGAGTACTTATTAAGATCAGCGGGTTATAGTTTAAATCCTACTGATCCATTTGACCTAATTATCCGTTATTTTTTAGAACATAGAATTTATGATATGGAGAAAATAAATTTAAGTCTCTATACTATTTTAGGTATATTTTTATAGTATAGAGAAACTAATTTATGTTTTACTATTAAATTTTGGTTTTTTGTTTTAAAATAAACTAGAGGTGAAACTTATGATTAATATCGTATTGTACCAACCTGAAAAACCACAAAACACTGGTAATATAATGCGTACGTGTGTGGCCACGAATGCGCATTTACATATTATAGGTCCTTTAACATTCTCTCTTGACGAAAAAGCTTTGTTAAGAGCAGGCATGGATTATATTCAAGAACTGCATTATACAGTCTATAAAAATTTAGACGAGTTTTTAGCTAGCCATGATGAGAAAAAGATTTATTATATTACTAGATATGGTAACAAGAGCCCAGATCAATTTAATTTTTCAAAAGTTAATGAAGAACTTTATATTATGTTCGGAAGAGAGTCAACAGGAATTCCACATGAATTATTAAGACGTAACTTAGAGCGTTGTATTCGTATTCCTATGGCTCCTTCTGCACGTAGTTTAAATTTATCTAACGCTGTTGCTGTTGTTTTGTATGAAGTTTTAAGACAACAAAATTATTATGGATTATCAACTTATGAAGCTATTAAAGGTGAAGATTTTCTATTAAAGGAGAATAACGCTAATGAAAAGAAGTAGAATTATTTCTTTATTACTTTCGCTAACCTTAATTACTTCTTGTAGTAGTAATAAACTAGCAAAAGTATCGTATGCTGAAGTTGGCGGAATGAGACAAGTTACATTAACCCAATACAAAGATCTTTTTGAAAGTGATGAGAATATAATTTCTTATTTATCTTTAAAAGGTAAAGATAATTGTGCTTCGTGTTATGGTGGCACAACAAGTGAAATAGCTCAATACGCTAGCGATAATCATTTTATTATTTATCATCTAGTTTTTGATGGAAATAGTGAAACATTCATTGATGATTATAATTCTTTAGCGGATTTTATGGCTGTTAAGAATGATAACGGTATAAAAAAAATAACAGATTACAAAGATGGAGTACCTGTTATTTATTCTTTACCTTCATTATTATGGTCTAATTCAGGATATATAGGATTCAATGTTAACAAAAATTTTATTACGACACTAAAACAAAATGTTATAGCAAGTAAGTGATAGCTATTATATTCTTTTAATGTTTTTGACTAGTTTTTTAAAATCGTCATCAATATTTCGAATATAAAAAGATTCATAACTATTTAAAATAACTTTCCCAAAACTATTTAGTTTTTTAACATTTTTCTTTTGTGTAAATTGTACCTCTCCATCGTCCATGTTGGAGTTAATAAGTGCAATTTTTGCTGCGGCTTCAATAACATTTTTTGATGGGTTTTCATCAAAAATTATTACATGCGAACCAGGTTTATCTTTAACATGTAAAAAATAGTGATTTTGTTTAGCTAAAGAAAATGTTAGATAGTTGTTTTGAAAATTATTTTTTCCAAATCCAATTTTAATATTATCGACAATCAAGTAATAAGGTTGAGACATTCCCTGACTTTTACTTGTTTGTTTTTTTAATACTTTTTTATTTATATAACCATTTTCAATTAATTCAAATTCAATACCTTTTAGATCTAAATCATTTGATGTTTCTAGTTGATTATGCAAAGTTTCAAAATATGCAACTTTGTCAGTAGTAATATCTATTTGTTCTTTGATATGGGCAATACTACGTTTCGCTTTTTTATAAGTGTTATAATAATCGTTAGCGTTTTCTGAAACGCTTTTAAGTGGATTTATCTTAATTTTTATTCCTTCAACTTCGATATAATCATTTTTTGGATCAATTAATATATCGTTTTGATAAGTAATAAGTAAATCGCCATATTCACAATATTTGTCCATATCTTGCGCTTTTTTTAATTCGGAATCTAAACTTAATAGTTTCTTTTTTAATGATTTTAAATTTCTATTAATGGCCAAAACAACATCTTTATTAGCGTCCATTCGATGTTTGTCTTCCATTTTAGAAAAATAATTAATATATAAGTCATTAGGGGTTATTTCTTTGCTATTAGGTGCTTCAATAACAGTATAACTTTTCCCATCAAAGAATAAGCCATATTTAAAATTATCATTATTTTGCATTATTTCTAATTCGTATTGAGAAAAATTGCTTTTAATATGTGTTGTTGGTTCAATGTATTTTGCATTGACACTAATAAAGCGACCATTATGATCAATAGAAGTAGTTTTATAACAAGCTAAAATATTGTTTTCCTCATCGCAAATAATTAAATTTGTATTATTAGGAATCAATTCTACATATAGGTAGCGGGTTACTTTTTTATATGCATCAGTTGTTTTATTAATTGTAAGTTTAACAATACGATCTGCTTCGATTTTTTCTATGTTAATAATCTTTCCATTTTCAATTTCTTTTTTTAGTTTAATAAGCAAACTAGAAGAACGGGAAATAAAAGTTTTATTTTCTTCAACTAAAGTAAAAAAAGGTGAACGATTATTTAAAGTTATAAATATTTTCTCTTTTCCATTTCTTGATTTAGATATTAAAAAATCACTATCATTAAGCATAGTAATCTTGTTAATATATACACCAACAAGTTCATCCTTGATTAATGCGATTAATACTTCAATAAATTTATTAGATAAAGCCATAACAATCACCTAAATAATAGTAGCATAAATTTAATCACAAAGTTATATATTCTTATTTAAATAGTGAAAAAAATATATAGAAAAGCGCTTTAAATAACGCTATTTTACATTTATTTTGTTTGACAAATACTATATTCGTTTATTATAATAAACGATATGAAAAGATGGTGTTAATAAATGTCGAAAAAAGGGTTATTAATTATTCTTAGTGGTCCTTCTGGAGTTGGAAAAGGTACCGTAAGAAAAATTGTTATGCGTGATAAAAAATTGAATCTTGCTTATTCAATTTCCATGACTACTCGTAAACCACGTGAACGTGAACAAGAAGGTGTTGATTATTTCTTTGTGAGCGAAGAAGAATTCAAACGCAATATCAGTGAGAACAATCTTCTTGAATACGCTGAATTTGTTGGTAACTTCTATGGAACTCCACGTGATTATGTTGAAAAATTACGTAATGAAGGTAAAAATGTTATTTTGGAAATTGAAATAAATGGAGCTCAACAAGTACTAGCAAAAACCGAAGCTGATAATCGTGTTTCAATATTTTTAATGCCGCCATCAATAGAAGAACTTGAAAATCGCATTCGTCATCGTCGCAGTGAGCCAGAAGATATTATTCAAAAGAGACTTGAAAAAGCACGTCGCGAAATGAATATGAAAGATGCTTATGACTATGTTGTTTTAAATGACAACGTTGAAGATGCTGCAAATAAAATCAAGAACATAATCCGTCGTAATAGCAAATAAATAAGGATGATAGGAGGAATACCATGATTGTTCTAAAAGTATTAGTTGAACATGCTGCGTATGCCTTAAATCGTCCTTTTTCTTATGTTTATAATGTGGAAAAACCACCTTGTGTTGGAGCGCGTGTAGTAGTTCCATTTAATAATAAAGACATTGTTGGCTATATTGAAAATGTTGAAATAGTTAATAAGTCTAAAGAAGAATATGAAGAAGAATTAGGCTTTAATCTAAATGTGGCTAAAAGTGTTATAGATAGTGAAGCAATTCTTACTAAAGAATTACGTGATTTAGCAGGTGAAGTTGCTAATTATTACCACGCTCCATTAATAAGTGTTTATCAAGCTATGCTTCCACCTTCACTTAAACCGACATCATCTTCATTTAATAATGCTAAAATTCAATATGAAAAATATGTGAAATGCATTAATTCTAATGAAGAAGGACTTACCAGCAAACAAATTGAATTATTACGATTATTGAATATAAGCTCTGAAGTAAAAAAAAGTGAGATTAAGTCTCTAAGTGTTTTAAAAAAACTTATTGATAATGGCAATGTAATAGAAATCAAAAAAGAAAAAATGCGTTATCGCTTTGAAAATATTAAAAATCTAAAAGAATATCCATTAACTACCTTGCAAGAACAAGTAAAAAATGAGTTTTTAAATAGTAATGATTTAGTATATTTATTAGAAGGTGTAACGGGATCTGGTAAGACAGAAGTATATATAAAATTGGTAAAAGAAACAATTGACTCGGGTAAAAGCGCTCTAATACTTGTTCCAGAAATCTCTTTAACACCAGTTATGCTTAATCGTTTTTATACTTTATTTGAGAAAAATGTTGCAATCTTACATTCTGAATTAACAAGCGGAGAAAAATATGATGAGTATCGACGTATTTTGCGTGGTGAAGCCAAAGTTGTAATTGGGACAAGAAGTGCAATTTTTGCTCCTTTAGATAATATCGGAATTATTATTATTGATGAAGAACATGTGGAATCATATAAGCAAGATAACACTCCGTGCTATCACGCACGTGAAGTTGCAATAATGCGCGCTAAACACTTTGTGGGATGTAAAGTGTTACTTGGTAGTGCGACTCCATCGTTAGAATCAGAAGCAAGAGCGTATAAAGGCGTATATCATCATTTAAAAATGCTTAAAAGAGTTAATGAAAGAGAACTTCCAAAAACCGAAATAGTTAGCCTACAGAATTTTAAAAATATTGATTACACTTCATCAATATTTTCCATTCCTTTAAGAAATGCCATTGATGAGTGCTTAAAAAGAAAAGAACAAGTAGTCCTATTATTAAATCGTAGGGGTTATTCAACAAGCGTTTTATGCCGAGATTGTGGCCATATTATAAAATGTCCAGATTGTGATATTCCGCTTGTTTATCATAGTTTTGATAAATTATTAAAATGTCATAATTGTGGACATGTTGAACCTGAGCCACATACTTGTCCAAAGTGTGGATCAAAATATTTAACTAAAATAGGATTTGGTGTTGAAAAAATTGAAGAAGAAGTTCATAAATTATTTCCTAATGCTCGCACATTAAGATTAGATAGCGATGTTGGCAAATTAAAAAATAATATTGTTACAACATTAAACAAATTTGCTAATCTAGAGGCTGATATATTAATTGGAACACAAATGATTGCAAAAGGACATGACTTTCCTAATGTTACTTTAGTTGGCTTAGTTCTTGCTGATTTAGGATTATCACTTCCTTCCATTAGAAGTAGTGAAAAAACATTCCAATTAATTACTCAGGCTATTGGTCGAGCTGGAAGAGGCGAAAAAGCCGGAAAGGCAATTATTCAAACATATATGCCATCACATTATTCGATTATTTATGGCGCAAGACAAGATTATCAAGGCTTTTTTGCTAATGAAATGAAAATCCGAAAAATCCAGCAAAATCCGCCTTATACCTTTGTTTCTACTCTAACAATAAGCTCTAATTCTGAGGATTTAGCGGAAGAATATATTATAAAAACTATGGAATTAGTTTCTCAAAATAGCAATGGCACTATAATAGCAATTGGACCAACTAAACCATATGTTTATAAAGATACACTAGGATTTAAACGCCAATGTATGTTTAAATATAAAAACAAAGGTCAATTTGATGAAATTGTTGAAAATATTATTAAAATACTATCGAAAAAACCAGGCATTAGTATTAAAATAAATATTGATGCTTTAGATTAAGGAGAGAACAAAAAATGATTACAATTGAAGTTATTGGAATGAACCATTATATGCTCATGGATTATTCAAGAATGCATACTAAACAAATCGCTAATTTATTTGAAACAAGTGAAGATGAAATTTTCTTCCATTCAGGAGATTTAAGATTATTTCATGCTGGCGTAGATCAAACATCATGGCATGTTTTAATGCGTGTTTATGCGCCTCATAAATATCATCCTTTTGAGGCAAATGTAGCTAAATACTTAATGGAAAGTATGCTAGATTATATTTTAAATGCTCACGTTCAATTTGTTTATGTTGATGAAGGACATTATTATGAAAAATTAAATAATGATTATCCTGCTTTCTTCCCTGATGAACCTCATGATGAAGACGATTATGATGAAGATGAAAATGAAGAAGACATTGACGAAGATGAAGATTTTTCTGATGAAGAACTATTTGAAGGTAATGCTTTTGCGGGATTTGAAGAAAAAATGAAACAAAAAGCAAACGAAGAAAAAATGTGTGAATGCGGACATCAACATGTGTGCTGTAATGGTAAAAGTGCAGGATGTGGCAAAGTGTGTGTATGCGGTGAAAGATGTTTAACTACTAAGCATCACGACGAACATCGTCACGATCACGACCACGACCATCATGAATGCTGTCATTGTCACGATCACCACAAAAATTAACAAATTATTAAAGGCCAAGCAAAATTTGGTCTTTTTTAATGAAATTTTAGTTTAATATATCTATTAATTAATTCTATTATTTGCTAAAATAATAGAAAGGTTAGTGATATTGATGATTAATTTATACGGACAAGAAATACACAAATTAGAAGAATTAATGATATCGCTTGATCAAAAAAAGTATCGAGCGACTCAATTATATACTTGGATTTATGAAAAAAAAGCTACTAGTTTTGATGAAATGACTGATGTTTCATTAAAATTTCGTGAAGTTTTAAAGCGTGATTTTGAACTTACAAAGCCAACAATATTTTTAAAACAAGTTAGTAGCGATGGTACAATTAAATGCTTGCTTAATATGAAAGATAACGATAAAGTTGAAACAGTATTAATGCGTTACAACTATGGTAATGTTATATGTGTTTCTTCCCAAGTTGGTTGCAATATGGGCTGCTCATTTTGTGCCTCAGGGCTACTGAAAAGAAAAAGAAATTTAACTGTCGAAGAAATGGTAGGGCAAGTATTGGTAATGAATGACTTACTTGCTATGGAAGGCAATAATCAAAGGGTAACTCATGTTGTTGTTATGGGTACTGGCGAACCATTTGACAATTATGATAACGTTATGGATTTTGTAAGAATTATTAATCATCCTAAAGCATTAGCGATTGGGGCAAGACATATTACAGTTTCTACTTGTGGCTTGCCAGATAAGATTATTAAGTATGCAAATGAAGGATTACAAATTAATTTAGCTATTTCTCTTCATGCTCCTAATAATGAGATACGTTCACGCATTATGCCAATTAATCGTGCTTATCCGTTAGAAAAGTTAATTCCCGCTGTTAAAGAATATGAAAAAACTGCTGGAAGACGAGTTACTTTTGAGTATATCTTGCTTAAAGATGTTAATGATAAAATGGAACATGCTGATGAATTATCAAGATTAATTAAAGGAACATTAGCTTATGTTAATTTGATTCCATATAATCCAGTTAATGAAAATGGCTATCAACGTTCTAATAATGTTCATGCATTCTTAGATCGTTTAACTAAAAATGGTGTTACTGCAACTATTAGAAAGGAATTTGGCACAGATATTGATGCAGCATGTGGACAACTTCGTGCCAAACATCAAAACAATGAATGAGAGAGTAGGATTTTATTGTTATAAAACGGATATTGGGACTGTACGTAAAACGAATGAAGATGTCGCTATGGCAATGACTAACGCTAGTGGCGATGCTTTACTTTTCGTTTGTGATGGTATGGGCGGACATAATAAAGGTGATGTTGCTGCGAATATAACTTGTGAAGTTATTACTTCTGAATTTAAAAAGATTGATCGCTTTTTAAACAATATGGATGTCCGTTCGTTTTTAAAAAAGACAATTAAAAAAGCAAATAAAGCAGTCTTTGATTTAGCTAATAGTGATGAAAAATTTGCTAAAATGGGAACAACATTAACTTTAGCTTTAATTCGAAAAAACGCTTTATTTATCGTTAGTGTTGGAGACTCGAGAGCTTATATTATTGATGATAGTGTTATCCGTTTAACTGAAGATGAAACATATGTAAATTATTTATATCATATGAATCGAATTAAATTAGAAGATATGGATAAACATCCGCAAAGACATATATTAACAAATGCTTTGGGATTATATAAAAATTTAAATTTTGAAATAGATTATTATCGTTATAATAACAATCGCATTATGCTTTGCTCAGATGGTTTATATAATGCGGTAAGCGAAGAAGAAATGCTTACTATCCTAACTACATCAATGAGTATTTATGAAAAATGTGATTTACTAATTGATACCGCAAATAAAAACGGTGGAAAAGACAATGCCTGCGTTGCAATGTGGGAGGTACAAAAAGATGAATATTAATGATTTAATTGATGATCGTTATCGTATTGAACGTAAAATAGGCGAAGGTGGAATGTCAGTGGTGTATGGTGCAACTGATATTATTACTAAAAAACCAGTAGCAATAAAAATTATTAAAGGAGATATGATGGGTAATCCAATCAACTTATCTCGTTTCGAAAGAGAAGCACGTGCTGCGGCTTCTTTATCACATCCTAATATTGTTCGTGTCATTAATTTAGGAACATATGAAGGTCGTCCTTATATGGCTAATGAATTTATTAATGGACAAAATCTTCGTGATATTTTAGATAAAAGAAGTATTGGTTTCTTAGAAGCATGTGACATAATGTACCAACTTACTTCCGCTGTGGCGCACGCTCATGAACATAGTGTAATTCACCGCGATATTAAGCCACAAAATGTTTATTTAACTGCGGATGGAACAATTAAATTAGGTGATTTTGGTATTGCTACTTTTGAAAATTCCGCTCGATTAACAAGAAGCGAAACTATTATTGGTTCAGTTCATTATCTTGCTCCGGAGATTTCTCGTGGGCAACAAGCATCATATCAAAGCGATATTTATTCGTTAGGTGTTACTTTCTTTGAACTAATTACTAGACGTGTGCCTTTTGAAGATGATACACCGGTTAGTGTCGCTATACGTCACATCAAAGATAAATTCCCTTCCCCAAGGAAATATATCCCTTCAACGCCAAAAGAAATTGAAAGAATTATTTTGAAAGCTTGTAAAAAGAACCCACAAGAAAGATATAAAACTGTAAAAGATATGCGCAAAGACATTGAACGTATTTTACGTAATCCGGATTTAATAAAAGAAAAGAAATCATTATTTAGCCGTTTATTTAAGAAATAATATGAAAGCAATTATTTTATCTTCGCAATATGGAACATATAATGTTCTTTTAGAAAATAACACTCAATTATTAGTCAAACCACGTGGTTTATTTCGTCATAAAAAAATTAAACCAGTAGTGGGAGATGTAGTTATAGTTGATGAGTATGAATTAGTTATTAGTGATATATTAGACCGTAAGAATTACTTAATTAGACCAAATATTGCTAATGTCGATGAAGTCGCTATTATTATGTCTACAAGTGAACCTAGTTTTTCTAGTTTGCTTATTGATAAATTTATTAGTTATGCAAATTATTTTAAAATACCGGCATGTGTAATAATTAGTAAAGCTGATAAAAATTATGATGAAGTTATGCTAAATAAAAAAATAGACGCTTTAGAAAAAATCGGAGTAAAAGTTATTATATATTCTAATGTTACTAAATTAGGATTAGATAAGATTAAACAATTATTTGCTCATAAAATTGTTGCTTTAATGGGTCAAACAGGAGTGGGAAAATCTAGTTTACTTAATGAACTTGTCCCTAACTCCAAAAGAGAAATAGGCGAGTATTCTAACGCATTAGGACGTGGAAAACATCAAACTAAAGAAGTGGTGCTTATCAAGTATGAAAATGGCTTTATTGCCGATACTCCAGGATTTTCTTCACTAGAATTACCAATGTATAAAGAAGATTTAGCAAAATATTTTCCGGGATTTGAAGCGCTATATGATAAGTGTAAGTTTAATAACTGCCTTCATATAAATGAAAAAGATTGTGAAGTAAAAAAAGCCTTATCAGAAGGAAAAATTTCTCAAGAGAGTTATGATAATTATTTAAAAATTTTAGATGAATTAATTTTTAGAAAGGATCGATATTAATATGAAAAAAGTTATAGTCTCACCATCAATATTATCCGCAGATTTTAACAATTTGAAAAAAGAATTACAATTGATGGGAAGTAGTGGCGCAGAATGGATTCATTTTGATGTAATGGATGGTCATTTTGTTCCAAATATTTCTTTTGGTATGCCAGTTCTAAAGTCAATTGCGCATACGACAAAGCTATTTAATGATGTTCATATTATGATTGATGACCCTTTGACTTATGGCCCTCAATTTGTTAAGTCTGGTGCTGACTTAGTCACTTTCCATTATGAGGCAATTAAAGAAGAACAAGTTGAAAAAGTTATTAATGCAATTAAAGATTGCGGCGCTAAAGTTGGAATTTCTATTAAACCTAAAACGAGTGTTGATAAAATTATTAAATATTTAGATAAAGTTGATTTGGTTTTGGTAATGTCTGTTGAACCAGGTTTTGGTGGACAATCATTTATCGAAAACAGTTTAGATAAAATCAAAGAATTACGTAAATATATTGATGAAAATAAACTTAATGTTCTTATTGAAGTTGATGGAGGAATTAATGAAAAAACTGCAAGCAAATGCCGACTTGCTGGCGTTGATGTTTTAGTCGCAGGTTCTTATTTGTTTAATAAAACTGATACTAAAGAACGTATAAGTAAATTAAAGGGTGAATAACAGTGCGAAAAGTAATAGTTATAAGTGATGATACCACCTATCAACAAATTCAAAAATATAATGGATATCCACATTTAGTTATTGCTACTAAAAACGATGAAATTAAAAGTGATACCCGTTTCTTTGATTTTAAACTAGTGGAGGAAGAAGAAAATGTTATTGATGATCCTCATCGAGTTATTCTTGCCTCAAAACCTAGTAATGGAAGCTTATATGATAAAATCATCACGTACTTGTATCATAAAGGCTTTGATGAAATTACTTTTTTAAGCAATATACATACAAGCGTTGAAAATATTTTTGAAACTATTAGCATCTTAAAAAAATATCCTTATCTTCGTGTAGAATTTGAAGATGAGCATGAATCAATACAATATTTTGAAAAAGGCACATATATTTTAAATAAAGAATCATTTGTTTCATTTTCAATATGTCCATTTTCTGAAGCTATTATAAGTTTAGATTATACTATTGAAAAAATTAATGAATATAAGTTAGATACATCCAAGAGTATATTAAAAGATATTAAATTTTTTCAAAGAATTGCTCTTTTAAGAGTTGAAAGTGGTAATGTTATTGTCATAAGAAAGTTAGGTGAAAAAGATGAAAATTGAGATTATGATACCTAGTTGTCTAGTGGCACTTATTGTGTTTGTAGTTTTATTTAATGTTGGTAGAAGCAATTATTTAGAAGTAAAAAAAGAAAAGTTTGATTTAAAAAACACATTTCCTTATGAAATGCAAAGTCAATTTAATGCTAAATACAATTGGCATGTGCGCTTTATTTCTTTATTCTTTGCTTTAGCAATGTCATTGTTTGCCGTTAATGCTTTTGATATAACATTTATGTCTATTTTAAGCATTATAACTGGACTTATGATTATTAATGCTATATCAATTATGTTGTTATTTATTATTGATATGCGCCGTGCCTCATTGCACATGGCTATTGCCGTTATTAACTTTGGTTTAACGTTTTTAAGTTACGTATTAGTGGCTTATTATGTGTTCTTTGTTAAATCTAGCGAATATCCTTTGGCGATGGGAATCATTTGTTTAACATTTGCTTTAATAATATTGTTACTATGCATAAATCCGAAATTATATAAATGGATGTTTATGGAAAAAGTAGAAGAAGATGGAAAAGTTGAATTAAAGCGACCTAAAGTAATTATGCTAGCAATGTATGAATGGATATTTATCGCTTTAGCAATTGCTTTAAATTTGATAATAACGATATTTACTGTGCTTATGTAAAAAAAGGCAACAAAAAAAATCACCGGTTAGGTGATTTTTTGTTATTCTCCCTTAGCAGATTTATTAAGGGTTCTATAAGCACGTGCGGACATTCTAACTGTTTGGACACGTCCGTCAACGACGACCTTATATGGTTGTAAGTTGACATTCCATCTACGCGGAGTTGCTCTTAAGGAGTGAGAGCGTTTGTTACCGCTTAAAGGTGCTTTACCTGATACTGGGCAAACTCTTGACATTTTTTACATACCTCCCTTAACATTTCACAATGCTTTTGTATGATAGCATACTTTTATAACATTTTGCAATGACTTTTTGAAAAAATATTATTAATTTATATTTTAACATCTGGAAAACGCATTTTTGTTTCTTCTTTAGTGGTTAAATTTGGACATCTTTTAAGCATTTCATCAAGAAGAACTTGTTTTTTATCTAATATTAAATATATAGCATGACCGCGATTTGTGACAAATACAAGGATATTATTTTTTCTAGACCATTCTTCATCAATGTAGATGATATCGTTATATTGGAAATAATATTCTTTAGTCATACGTTTTTGATATAGTCCTTTTTTCTCTAGGCGATAATAACTCATTTTAAGTGTAATAATAAAATAAACGAGAGTTATTGCTAACCATCCACCAAAAAATATGTAATCTTTCGTAGGAAATGGAAAAGTAAAACTACCATCAATGGTTAGGTAAAATAAAAATAAAACGACAATAGAAATAACAAAAAAGTATAATAATGTTTTTTTCATATTTGGATAAATAATCATATTAATCACCGGGAACATTATAGCATACACAAAAATATAACTAAAGAAAAAAATATGTTGATAATGCTTGTAAATATTATTTACAAAGCGCTTTAAATTATGGTAAAATCATAGTAGTGTTTAGGAGGAGAATACATGCGATTATTTGATACAATTCCAGATAATTTTTTCTCAATCCTATCTAGCAAAAACAAAGACGTTTATGCTATGGCATTAAGTGTTTTATTTAAGAGCCTAGAATCAGAAGAGATGTCAATTAAAAAGCAAGATTTCTTACGTATTCTTAAAGAAACTGCAACGGATATAGTAATGAGCCTTGATTTAGAAAGCGAAGAAGGTGAAGATGACGCTTTAGTTAATCCATCTTTACCAAATCGTGTTGCGTTTATTCTTCGTCGCCTTGAAGAAACTGGATGGGTTGATATACAAATGAATAATGACACGTTTGAAGAGTATATAATTCTTCCAACGTATACGATAAAAATACTAGCCGCCTTAAAAGATATTTGTAACGAAAGTGAAGTTGCTTATAACTCTCTTGTTCACTCAACTTATAGTGAATTAAAAATAGAAGATGATGAACCAGATGATTTAATGTATGCAACATTACTTCGCGCTTTTGAAAATACTAAAAAACTTCGTATTGAATTAGTAACACTTGGTCATCAAATTAAGATTTACCAACATCGTTTAGCAAATTTGTTTACCACTAATGATGTTTTAAAAAATCACTTTGATGATTATAAAGTTAAAATTTCTGATCGCCTTTATCACCCTTTAAAAACTTTTGACTCAGTCACAAGATTTAAAAGGCCGATTATTAATATATTGCAAAAGTGGTTACGTGATGAAAAAAGAAGAGAAGCGTTAATTGCTCAATCGCTTTTATGGCGTAAAGATCGTGATCACGCTAGTGCGGAAGCAGATTTAATTAACAAGATTACCTATATTCAAGATATGTATGAACAACTCAATACGATGATTAATGAAATTGATGAAAGTCATAGTGAATATACTAAGTCTAGTGCTTCAAAGATTATCTACTTCAATAATAATGATAAGACAATCAAAGGACACCTTGAAACTATATTTAAAGCTTATGCTCGTGCGAATGCAAAAGTTAATGCTGGTGAAGGTTCTAAAGATTTAAGAATGATATTAACTTCAATGCAAGACGCTATGATGTTCCATGAACAAGGATATATTGATCCGGAATCGGTAACTTTACCAATTGTACGTCAATATCGTCAAATTGGTGAACCACTTCCAATTGTTAATAATTTTGAAGAAGCTGGCGACTTAATTATGCAAAACTTCCTTGATCAAACACGTAATACCTTTACAGATGCTCGTGTTCTTGAATTTATGGAAATGGCATTTGGTGACGCCAATGAACTTCGTGCTGAAGAAATTCGTTTACCAGATTATGATGCCTTTATATTATTAATCTTAGCCACATTAAAGAAAAATGATGAAAACTGTTTTTATGATGTTGATATTGAACAAGATGGATATATTACATCACAAGGATATATTTTGCCAAAACTTATTTTTAGACGAAAGGAGAATAGCAAATAATGTTTGAAAATGAATTTGATAAACTTACTAATGGTGAGCAAAATGAATTTGCTCGTGTCGTTAATACATTGCTACTAAAATCATTTATTGTGCGTGATGTGTTTGATTCAAAAGAAAAAACAATGCGTATCAATTCTGATTATCGTTTTATTGAAAGATATTTTGATTTAATCAGTGATTATTTAAAATATACAGGTTGGATGATGGAAAAAGATGTTTTGAATGGTGTTATTGCTTTATACAACACTAATGAACAAAACCGTTTAAGAATGGATCGTGAAACATCATTATTACTCTTTGTTCTTCGCTTGATTTATGAAACTGAGAAAAATGAGTCTAGTCAAACGGGGGAATCAATCTATATTACCACACCAACATTATTAAAAACTATGATTGATCACGGCATTACTATGACAGGCAAAAGAATGAGTGGCCGTTTATTTGCTAAGTCGCTCCGTTTCTTAGCTAATCATAATGTTATTGCTAAAGTTAGTGGATCTTATGATGAAGGAAATGTAGCATTCTACATTTTGCCTAGTATTATCTTTGCTGTTGATAATCAAAAAATCAAAGCTATGTCTGAGGCTTTAGAAAAAATGAAAGCAGGTGAAGAAGATGAAATCGCTTAAGAAAGTTAAAATTATTAACTGGCACTATTTCTGGAACGAAACTATTAATGTTGAACCAATCGTTTTCTTAACCGGTCTTAATGCTTCTGGTAAATCTACTTTAATCGATGCTCTTCAAGTTATTTTACTTGGTGATACATCAGGAAGATTCTTTAACAAAGCCGCAAGTGAAAAATCATCACGTACTTTAAAAGGTTATTTACGTGGCGAATTAGGAGATGCGGAAGATGGCGGATTTAAATATCTTCGTGAAGGACGTTTTACTTCTTATATTGCTTTAGAGTTTTATGATGACCTAAATGATAAATCATTTGTTATGGGTTGTGTATTTGACTCATTTGATGATGGCAGTGAAGAACATCGTTATTTCTGCTTAGAAGATAAAATGCCAGAAAATGAATTTATCAAAGATAATATTCCAATGGAATATAAGACACTAGCGGCTTACTTTGCTAGTGAATATGATGGAAAATACAAATTCGTCGATACTAATAAACAATATCAAGATTTATTAAAGAAAAAATTTGGAAATATTAAAGATAAATATTTCTCACTATTTAAAAAAGCAGTATCATTTACTCCAATTACCGATATTACAACATTTATTACTGAATATGTTTGTGATGCTCAAGCAAATATTAATATTGATTCAATGCAAGAAAATATTTTGCAATATAAACGTTTGGAAAACGAAGCCGCAATTATGGGTTTACGTGTTGATCGTTTAAATGAAATTGCTCAATCTTATCAAGCTTATAAAACAAGTTTCCGTAATATGAGTATTTATGGCTATATTGTTGAAAAAGCCGAACTTCAAGTTGAGGTCGAACGTTTAAAATCTTATGAAGCATCAATAGAAAAAGCCCAAAAGAGACTTTTAGAAATTGAAACTGAATTATCGGATATTGATGTGAACATCGCTGAATTAAACCGTCGTAAAACACATTTAATTCAAGATAAAGCAAGTAACGATACATATCGTTTAACTGATGAATTACGCGAACAAAGAAAAGAAGAAGTTGAAAAACTTGCTAATTTAAATAGACAAGCCGAGACTGTTAAAAATAACTTAGAACAATATGCAACATCATTTATTAACGTTGCTTCTAAAATTGTTGAAAAGTTATCTAACTTCCAAGATGAATTAATGGGCGATGATCATGGCTATGAATTTAGTGATTTATTAGCCGCTGCAACAAGAGTTGTTGAAACATCCACTAATCTTAAAGATAATGAATTGCAAAATATTGAAATGTTATCAGTAGAAACATTAAAAGAGTGGCGTGATTCATTAGCAACATTTAAACAATTAGTCTCAGCGTTACAAGTTTCTTTAGGACGTACTATTACAAATTACGATAAAGAAACAGCAAATTTACGTCAGCAAGAAATGGAAATGCGTAATGGCGGCAAGTCATACGATCATAATTTAACATTAATCAAAAATGAATTACAACGCATATTAACAGAACGTCATAATAAGCCAATTACTGTTTCATTATTTGCCGATTTAATCGATATAAAATCTCCAAAATGGGTTAATGCTATTGAAGGATATTTATATAGTCAAAAATTCAACTTATTTGTTGAAAGCCAATATTATTTAGAAGCTTATGAGATTTTACGTGAGTTACTTGCGAGAAATCATTTCTATGGCACGACTTTAGTCGACCAAGAAAAGATTATTGAACGTAATTATATTTGTGAAAAAGGTTCTTTAGCAGAAGAAATTGCTACTGATCATGATGGTGCAAGAAGTTATACTAATTTCCTTATCGGACGTTTGAAAAAATGTCGTAGTCCACAAGAAGCCCGTGAATCATTAAATGGTATCACTCCTGAATGTGATTTATATCGTAATTTCGCTATGGGTAAACTTAATCCTAGAACTTATGCTGCTACATACATTGGAAGAAGTGTTGGAGATGCACAAATAGCTCTTAAACGTGCTGAAATTGATCGTAATAACAAACTTGTTAGTGTTTTAAGAGATGTACATCGTGATATTGCCGAAGCTTCAACATTAGAAATTATTAATAGTAACGAAATTAATACAACAATTTCTCTAATCGAAGGAATTTGCCAAATCGATGGCATTCGTCAAACTATTGCTTATTTAGATGAAGAATTATCTAAACATGATATTACTCAAATTGAAAGCTTTGATCGTCGTATTAAAGACGTTGAAGATGATATTAAAGATTTAGAAAACGAAAAAACTAATTTATTTGAAGAAAAAGGTCGTTTAAATACTCAAATCAAGACATATCGTGAAGAAAAAATCCCAGAAACTAAAAAGCATTTAAAAGATCGTCAAGATCACTTAGATAACAACTACGATCCATTTGTGGTTGCTGAAGAAGCTGAACCTTTATTTAACCAAATGCTTGTTGAAAATAGAACACCAGTTGATATTATTACTGAATACAACACAAAATATTCTCAAGCGCAATACAAATCTCAAACATTCTTTAGCAATGTAACAAAGTTACGTCGTGAGTATGTTAAAGATTATCACTTATCATATGATACTAATCAAACCGATAATGATGCTTATGATAAGGAATTAGTGGATATGCGTGATGTTAAATTACCGCAATATCGTGAAGCAATTACTGATGCTTATAACAAGGCTACAAAACAATTTAAAGATGACTTTATTTCTAGACTTCGTTCTGCAATTGAAGGTGTAGAAATTCAAATTGATGATTTAAATCAAGCCTTATCACAATCAGTATTCGGCAATGATACATATCGCTTTACATGTCGACCAAGTCAACTTTACCATCGTTACTATGACATGATTAAAGATGACTTATTACTTCAAGTTGGCGAAGATGAATCAGCATTTATTGAAAAGTATTCCGAAGTAATGAATGATTTATTCCGTCAAATTGTCGATGTCGGTACTAGTGGAGATCGTACAGCGGCACTTGCTGCAAATGTGGCGAAGTTTACCGATTATCGTTCGTATTTGGACTTTGACTTAATTGTTACAAACAAAGAAGGGCAAGAACAACGCTTATCACGTATGATGAAGAAAAAATCCGGTGGTGAAACGCAAACACCATTCTATATTGCGGTCCTTGCATCATTTGCTCAATTATATCGTGTTAATGATGAAGGCGAACTTGGTAATACTACAAGATTAATCATCTTTGATGAAGCATTCTCTAAGATGGACCGTAAACGTATTTCTGAATCAGTACGTTTATTGAGAAAATTCGGCTTACAAGCTATTTTATCAGCACCATCTGATAAAATTGCAGATATCTCCGAATTAGTGGATGAAACATTAGTTGTATTACATGATAAGAATACTTCTAGAGTTCGTCTTTATGCCGAAGAAGATAAAGTATCTCTTGATACAAAAAACAAGATTAAATTATAAGGTTAATAGACCAGAATAAACGCTGGTCTATTTTGCGTTTTTGAAAGGATTAATATGGAGTTAAGTTACGCTAGTAAAAAAATAAGATCAAAAAAGATTTTAAGTGTCTTAAAATTGATTTTTGCTGTTTTGCTAGATTTCATTATTGTGACTGCTTTATATATGTTATTTTATCTTTTTATTAATAAATATATAAAAGTTGTGACTGATAGTGCTTCATTTCTTGCTTCTATATTAATCGCAATACTAGTGGCGATTTTATCATCTATTGTTGTAGTTTTAATAAAAAAGCACAAACTAAATAAAGAATATCAAAAGTTTTATACTAGATTATTAAAAGAAGAAGCAATGCTTGATGGTTTAGCGTTATTTGAAAATAAAATGCCATTTAATGATGTTGAAAAAAATATTATTGAACAATACGTTGGAATTAATAATTTATTGATTAAAAATGGATTAACACAAACTAGTTCAACAGCTTATTTTGATATTTATCAAGTTTATTATGGCAATCATAATCCAGGTGTATTAATAAAAACAAAAATAGCTTTTATTATTAAAGGTATGATTATAATTCGTAATGATAATCGTAAAGGTGAGTTATCTTACGAGGAGACTTCATTAAAACAATATGGTTTTGGAACAAGCGATGGAATCACAACGAATAATGGATTTGCTATCTATACAACCATAGGCAATAAGATTTATAATTATATTGAGAAAGGTATGGTTGAGCAATTAATTGAGTTTGGTACATTCGTCCGCTCGCCGTTAACATTAACACTTTTCGATGATAATTTATTTATATTCATAGATGGATGGAAACTAAATATTGAAAAATCGCTATTTAACAAAGAAGGTATAGCAATTATCGATGCTCAAATTGAAGCGCTAAAGAAATTGCAAAACTATATAGAAAATATGACATTACTTATAAAAACTAATAGGGAGGAATGGTAAGTATGGCAAAACAAATCGTAGCAATGATCCTTGCCGGTGGAAAGGGAACACGTCTAGAAGCCTTAACTAAAAAGGTTGCTAAACCTGCAGTATATTATGGTGGAAGATATCGTATTATTGATTTCCCTTTGTCTAACTGTGCAAATTCGGGAATTGACACTGTTGGTGTCTTAACCCAATATGAATCAGTTGCACTTAACAATTACATTGGTAATGGAGAAAAATGGGGGTTAGATGGTGTAAGATCATTAGCATCCATATTGCCACCTCGTCAAACAGAAGAAGGCGCAAATTGGTATCGTGGTACCGCTGATGCGATTGCGCAAAACATTGATTTCTTGGATTCAGTTAATCCAAAATATGTTTTAATTTTATCAGGTGACCATATTTATAAGATGAATTATCATCAAATGTTAACTGATCATATTAAAAACAAAGCTGATGCCACTATTGCGGTATTAAATGTTTCTTTAAAAGAAGCATCACGTTTTGGCATTATGAACGTTAATGATGATATGTCGATTTATGAATTTGAAGAAAAACCGAAAAATCCAAAATCAACTTTAGCATCAATGGGTATTTATATTTTTACTTATGATGTTCTTCGTAGTGCTTTAATTAAAGATATGAAAAACGATGAATCTGACCATGACTTTGGTAAAAATATTATTCCATATTTAATTAATAAAAATAAGCGTGTATTTGCATATAGATTCAATGGTTATTGGAAAGATGTTGGTACTATTGAATCATTATGGCAAGCTAATATGGATTTATTAGATGATAATAACGATGTTGATTTATATAATGCTTCAGAAGAAATGAAAATATTCTCCGAAGATACTAAATCAGTGCCTCAATATGTTGGTAAAAAAGCAATTGTTAAAAATTCATTATTGAATCAAGGCTCAGTTGTGTTAGGACATGTTGAACATAGTATTATCTCTAATGAAGCTTTAATTGAAGAAGGTGCAATTGTTCGTGATTGTGTCGTTATGCCTGGTGCTATAGTTAAAGAAGGCGCTGAAGTATATAAAGCTATTATTGGTGATCACGAAGTAATTGAAAAAGGTACAATTATCAATAAAGATGAAAAAGAAATTGTACTAATTAAAAAATAGGAGGCAAGTTATGTATAAAGTATTAGGTTATTGTAATTTACATCACTCTCCATCTTTAGGAGAATTAACAGAAAGCCGTTCTATTGCATCAACTCCATTTTTAGGAAGATATGCTTTTATCGACTTTACTTTATCTAATTTCACCAATTCAGGAATTGATATGGTTGGTATTTTAGTTAAAGAGCATCAACGTTCTTTAGTGAAACACTTAGGTAACGCTAATGTGTGGAACATTAATACTAAATTAGGTATTAATACTATTTTATATAATGAAAATGAAGCAAGAAACCCATTATATAATCATGATGTTAATAATATTAAAGAAAATGACTGGTTATTACATAAAGTAAACGCGGATTATGTAGTTATTGCTCCTGTACATTTTGTTATGGCAATTGATTATAATGAAGTAATCAAAAAACATATTGAAAACGGCGCTAATATAACAGTGGTTTATCAAAAAGTTGATAATGCTAAAACACATTTTGAACATTGCGATGTAGTAAGTTTAGAAGGTAATACTATTACAAGTTTAAAGAAAAATAATTGTACAAAAGATAAAGTTAATATTTCACTTGAAACTTATGTAATAAGCATGAAAAAATTCAAAGAATTAATTTATAAAACAAGTCAAATCTCAGCTTTATATAACTTAAGAGATTTAATTGCTTATTCATTAAAAAGTGAATTAGTTTATGGCTTTGAACATAAAGGATATGTTCGTTGCTTTGATAGTTTAACGCATTATATGCAATATTCTCTCGAACTTTTAGATTATAAAAAACGTCAAGGACTATTCTTAAATAATTGGCCAATCTTTACAGTAACTAATGATACTCCACCAACCAAATATCTTAATAATTCCAAAGTGAAGAATTCATTTATTTCTAATGGTGCGATTATTGATGGTAAAGTAGAAAATTCTATTTTATCTCGTAAAGTTATTGTTAAAGAAGGCGCAGTTATTAATAATTGTATTATTCTTACTGATTGCGTAATTTCCGAAGATTGTCATTTAGAAAATGTTATCGTTGATAAATACGCTAAAATTATTCATGTTAAAGAATTAATTGGTGATGCTGATAACCCAGTATTTATTAAACAAGGAGCTAATGTTTAATATGAAAGTAGTAATGGTTACAGGCGAATCTAATCCTTTAGTTAAAACTGGTGGACTTGCTGATGTTGTTTATTCATTATCTAAAGAATTAGTTAAATCTAGAAAAAATAATGTTTCAATTATTATGCCTTTTTATAAACAAGTTAATGCAAAATTAACTAAGCGTCCAGTAAAAGTATGCTCTTTTGAAGTTTATATGTCTTGGCGTAAACAATATTGTGTTGTTTATAAAACACTAATTGATGGAATTAGATATTTTTTAATTAAAAATGATCAATATTTTAATCGTGACAATGTTTATGGTTATGATGATGATATCGAACGTTTTGCTTGTTTTACTTTGGCAAGCAAAAAACTTTTGGAAATGATTAATTTAATTCCAGATGTAATTCATATACATGATTGGCATCCAGGCATGTTACCTTTATTAATTAAAGATGACTATGGTTCACCACTAAATAAAGCAAAATTTGTTTTAACCATTCATAATCCAGCATTTAAAGGCTTATTTGATAAATATTTCTTAGGAAATTTTTATAATTTAAATGACAAATATTTTAATGATGGTTCGGTATGTTTTAATGGTGCAGTATCAACTTTAAAAACTGCCATTGTGTATTCTAATAAAATTACCACTGTATCACCTACACATCGTATTGAATTATTGACTGATGAAGCAATATCTGGCGGTTTAAACCATGTTTTAGAATATCGCCGTGATGATTTTGTTGGCATTTTAAATGGTATCGATTATGAAGAATTTGATCCAACTAAAGATGAGAAAATCGTTGCTAAATTAAAAGGCAATGTTGTTTCATTTAAAAAAGCAAATAAAGAAGCTTTATTAAAAGAAAAGGATTTAGTAAATGATGACGCTCCACTTTATGGTATGGTATCACGTTTAACTTGGCAAAAAGGTTTAGATATTATGCTTGGTAATGTTGAATCATTACTTCAAAGAGGTAGTAAAGTAATAATTTTAGGATCTGGTGAATCTAAATACGAAAATCACTTAGAATATTTACGCGCTAAATACCCACATCACTTATCTATCTATATTGGTTATAACGACGAATTAGCGCATAAAATATATGCCGCTAGCGATTTCTTTTTAATGCCATCTTTATTTGAACCATGTGGATTATCACAAATGATATCTTTACATTACGCCACTTTACCAGTTGTGCGCTTAGTCGGTGGACTTAAAGATAGTGTGACTCCATATGTTGATGACAATTTAAAATACGCGGATGGATTTGGTTTCTATGATTATACGTATAATGCTTTAAGTGGCACCTTAAATTGGTGTGAACAAGTATATAAAGATAAAGAAAAAATGAAAATACTTCGTAATAATGCCTTAGAGCAAAATTACGATTGGAAGAAGTCAAGTCAAAAATATTTAGCACTTTACAAAAGTATTATTTAAAAAATAATTTAATAAACTTTTGTAATGGTTCATAATCATAATTAATTTCAGGATGATATTCTATTGCTAGTATCATCCTTTTTTTATCGATTATTTCTTCAATAACAAAATCTTCGCTTTTAGCTAAACACTTAAAATTACTCGCTAAAACATCAATGCACTGATGATGAAAAGAATTAGTATATTTAGTTAGTTCTTCATTATTGATAATATAGTGCCTTCCTAAGTGTGTGATAGGTATTTCTTTTAAAGTGCCGCCAAAATATACATTTAATATTTGTAAACCTCGGCATATCCCAAATATAGGTATTTTTTTATTAATGGCTAATTTAATAGCTTGATATTCTAAACTATCTAAATCTTCGTCATGAGCAAGTGGAACATCTTTGTTATAAAGTAAAGGACTAACATCTCCTCCACCAATTAACGCTAAAGAATTGATAAGTGAAAATACTACATCAATATTATTTTTAGTAATTAGCAAAACTTTAAAATTAAGATGTTCAAAATAACTTATATATCTATGATATATGCCGAGTATTTGTTTATGGTTTATATCATAATTTCGACTTACAATTCCGATAACGTAATTATTCATTTCTAAAAAGAACCTCTCATACATAGATTATAAGTGTTAGGGGTTGGTTTTATGATTAAATTATATGATGTAGCAGTTGTGGGTGGACACGGATTAGTATCCAAAGCCATTGTTAATGATTTATTTAAATATAATTTTCCAATTAAAAATTTAGTTATTTATGGATCAAAAGAGCATAAGGACATTGAATTAATAAGTAATGGAAAAAAATTCAAAGTTGATACTATTGATGAGGAAAATATTCCACATTTTGACTTAGTTTTCTTTTCTACTGGTGATGATTTGTCTTATAAATATGCACCATTATTTATCAAAAAAGGTGCACGAGTAATTGATAATTCTTCTTATTTTCGAATGGATGAAAAAGTTCCTCTTGTTATACCAGAAATAAATAAAGAAGATTTATTAAATGAGACAATGATTTATGCAAATCCGAATTGTACAACTATTCTTTTATTATTAGCTTCAAAAGCAGTTCATAAGTTATTTTCTTTAGAAAAAATTATTGTAAGTAGCTATCAATCTGTTTCAGGAGCGGGTTCTTTAGCTTTACAAGAATT
>CALBGF010000017.1 GCA_937893635.1 uncultured Mollicutes bacterium
AAATCCCTAGCTAATGTTGATGGATCACAAGATACATAAACAACACGCTTTGGTAATGTTTTTAATAAAATAGATAAGAATTTTTCATCAGATCCTTTACGTGGAGGATCCATAATAACAACATCATAGTTAACCCCTTTATTAAATTGATTAATAATAAAGTCACCAGCGTCATCACAATAAAATTCCACATTATCAATATTATTAATTCTAGCATTGTTATTAGCGTCTTTAATTGCGTCTTTAACAATTTCTACACCAACTACTTGTTTAGCATATTTACTAGTAATTAAACCAATTGTACCAATACCACAATAAGCATCTAACACAACATCATCTTTAGTTACATTGGCTAGTTTAATTGCGGTTTCATATAGTTTTTCTGTTTGAGTAGGATTAACTTGATAAAATGATTTGGAAGATATTTGGAATTTAACTCCACATAATTCATCAATAATAAATCCTTTACCCATTAAAATTCTTTCTTTTTCACCCATAATGACATTAGTGTCACGAGTATTAATATTTTGTACAATAGTGGTTATTTCTGGACATTCTGCGTGTAAATCTTTTACTAAATTGTTTCTTCCTGGAAATGAATCCGCATTAGTAACTAACACTACCATTATTTGTGGATAATAATGACTTGTACGAATTAAACAATGACGAATAATGCCAACACGAGTATCTTCGTTATAAGGTAAAATTTTATGCTTTTTCATTAATGCTTTTAAAGTATTAATAATCTTACTTGCACGTTCATCTTCAATAAAGCATTCATTAATAGGAATAATCTCATGCGAATCCGTGCGATAAAATCCTGATATGATTTGTTTCTTTTGATTCATACCAATTGGCATTTGAATTTTATTACGATAATGATATGGATTTTCCATTCCAATAGTGGATTCAACATTAACATTTAAATGTCCAATTTTATATAAAGCGTCTTTTACTTTCTTTTGTTTAAATTTTAATTGCTCTTCATATTTTAAATTTTGAAAGCAACAACCGCCGCACGCTGTAGAAACAGGACACATTGGTTTTATACGATTAGGGGATAAATTATGAAGTTTAAGAATTTTACCAAAATACATTTCACTTTTTTGATAATTAAGTTTAATATCCGCTTCTTCCCCCACTAATAAAGCATCAACAAAACAAGGTTTTGTATTTGTTTTTACAATACCTTTGCCGTCAAATGTATAATCCACACATTTACCAGTTATTGTGCCTAAATCAAATGTTTTCTTTTTCTTCATAAATTCTCCTTAAATAAAGTCTCACCCAAAAAGAGTGAGACTAAATAACTATTTATTATTTTGCATTAAGCCTTTAATATATTCAGCTTCTTTTGCTACATCAAGTCGAGGGAATAATGGATCAATCTTAGTAACTTTCGTATTACCTAATTTACCAAATTCCTTAACATTTTTATAATCTTTTAATTCTTCACTTACACCTAATGCATCTAAAGCTTTAGGAGCACTATGAATTAATACTGGTTGTAAGAGAATAGAACTTACATAAAGCACATTAGCTAAATGTGACATAACCGAAGCAAGTTCTTCTTTTTTACTTTCATCTTTAGCTAAAGCCCAAGGCATTGTTTCATCAATATATTTATTAGCTCTATTTACTAAATCCATAACTGCAATGAAAGCATCAGTAATCTTAAGAGTATCAAATGCTTTTTCGTAACGTGCAATAGTGTCATTAGCTTGTTCTAAAATAAAATGATCAAATTCAGTTACATTTCCTTTATATTCAGGAATTACTCCATCAAAATATTTGCTAATCATAGAAATAGTTCTACTTAACAAATTACCATAACTATTAGCTAAATCTGTATTAATACGTTCCGCGAATTGTTCAGGTGAGAATGTACCATCTTGTCCAAATATTGTTTCACGTACTAAATAATATCTAACAGCGTCAACACCATATTTTTCAATTAATGGATAAGGATTAACAACATTACCACGAGACTTAGACATCTTTCCATCTTTCATCATTAATAAACCATGGACAAATACTTTATCTGGTAATCTTAAACCTAAAGCCATTAAAAGAATTGGCCAATAAATAGTGTGGAAACGCGTAATATCATTACCAATTACATGAACAATTTCAGAATCTTCTCCCCAGAAAGTTTCAAATTTAGATGCATCATCACTTAAATATCCTAAAGCGGAAATATAGTTAACAAGTGCATCAATCCAAACATAAATAATATGACGTGGATTTTCTTTAATTGGGACACCCCAAGTAAAAGATGTACGAGAAATACATAAATCTTCTAATCCTGGTTTAATAAATGTATTAAGCATTTCATTTTTTCTTGATTCTGGATAAATGAAATCAGGATGATCTTCATAAAATTTAACTAATCTATCTGCGTATTTACTTACTTTGAAGAAATAAGCTTCTTCACTTGCTTTATGAACTTCACGACCACAGTCAGGGCAAATATGATTTTCTCCTACTTGAGTATCAGTCCAGAAAGATTCGCAAGGTGTGCAATACCAACCTTCATATTTTCCAAGATAAATATCGCCTTGTTCTAATAAACGGGAGAATATCTTTTGCACAACCATCCAGTGTCTTTCTTCGGTTGTACGAATAAAATCATCATTAGTGATTTCTAAAGCTTTCCATAAATCTTTGATACCTTTAACAATATCATCGACAAATGCTTGTGGAGTCATTCCTTTTAAAGCAGCATTCTTTTCAATTTTTTCACCATGTTCATCAGCGCCTGTCAAAAAGTAAGTGTTATAACCTTGAATTCTTCTAACACGAGCAATAACATCTACACAAGTAGTGCAATAAGCATGTCCAATATGTAAATTAGCGCTAGGATAATAAATAGGTGTAGTTATATAATAATTTTTTTTCATTACTTGGATCCTCCTTATTTAAGAAAAAAGAAAACCGTTATCGCGTTGATAACGGTCTAATACACGTTTGAAAACTATTTTTTCATTCCGTATCTCTTCATGAAACGATCAACGCGACCATCTGCTTGAGTAAAGCGTTGTTTTCCAGTATAGAATGGATGGCAATTTGAACATGTATCAACACGAATTTCGTCTAATACAGAACCTGTTTCAAATGTTGCTCCACATGAGACACAAGTAACTTTGCACTTGTGATAAGCTGGGTGAATACCTTTTTTCATAATTAGTTCGTTCTCCTTCCGCCTTAAGCCAAATTTTTTTTGCGGCCTAAAGAAAGTTGCTAAAACAATATAACATAAAGTATTGATTATAATCAATAGAAAAATTTTTTTTCTTACTTTATTGGTGGTTTTTGCTAAAAAAGGAGATAAAACCAATGCCTATCTCCTTAAAATAGTAATTTATTTAACTTCTTTGGTTAATCCCATCGAAAATGCGACCGCAGAAGTTATAATAGCTAAAATATCGCAAATGATAAACATGAAGAATGCAACATCAAAACTATTACCATCAACACCAAATATAACGTTAGAAATAAATAGCATCTCAGTATTTAATAATATTGCTGCAGATCCAGCATATAATGCAACTGGAAGTAATCCTAGTACTTTAAAATCTTTAAAAAGCGCTACTGCATTAATTACTAAGCCAATAGATAATACCACTACTGCAGATGTGCTAACTGGTGATAAATAATTACCGCCTCTAGCCACATAAGCAATAAGAGTAATAAGAGCAAGAATGAAAGAAGCTAATTCAACATACCATCCGGCTTTTTTTGTTTCTAAAAACTTTTTTAGCATATTATTCTACCTCCTTACGTTTAGCAAGTAATCCTAAAGTCATAAGTGCAAGTGATCCTGCTAATACAATTGAAGAAATAACTGTTGTAGCAGTCAATGCTTTTTGATACCAAACACGAACAACAACAATCTTAGATGAAGAAGTCATACCATTCATTGCTGCACTATTAGCAAAGTTATATAGTTGACGGTGAATTGCTTCTCTCATATTGTTCATAAGTTTTGTATCTTCAGTAAAGTTAATGTTTTCTAAGTATGTAGCAAATCCTGTTCCAGAAGTACAGAACATATGAGTACCAGCTTCATAAGCAAGTTGAGGTTCCATTAAACTACCTTGTTTTTGACCAAAGTCAGTTGTAACACTTCCTAAGAAGCCAAATTCTTTTTCCATGACATTTTTCCATAAATTTGTATAGTGTCCTGTCCAAATCATACCTAAACGATTAAATGCTCCCATAACACCAGAACATGATTTATCATTTTCGCCAGTTGTTTCAAAAGCATATTGGAATGAGCGTAAATAAATTTCACGAATTGCTTGTTCATTAGAGAATGTACAAACACCAATACGGTTAGTTTCTTGATCATTTAAGAAGAAATGTTTTAAGTATGGAATTGTACCTTTTTCCATAGCACCATGAACTTCTGCTTCACATAATTTACCAGAAATAAATCCATCTTCTGAGAAATATTCAAAGTTTCTTCCAGCATATGGAGTTCTATGTGTATTAGCGCCAGGGCCATACCAGCCAACGCCGCCGCCCCATAATCCTTCTTCGCCAAAACTCTTACCAACTTCATTTAATAAATCTACATTCCAAGTACCAGCCATAACTGTTTCTGTTGGATATAAAACAGTTAAATCTGAAGTCTTTTTAACTTTGTCAGCATTATATTGATTTGTGTAGTCTTCAATATAATTTGATTTTGTCCATGCTGCTGGACCATCTACTGCTGTAGTAGCAGGCATTCCAACACTTTCAAGTGGTTTTCTACCTTGAGAAGTAGAATCTAAGTAATCTTGTTTGGTTAATTGGTCTAATAAAGCATTCCAGTTAGGATCATCATAGTCAGCACCAATCATCATCGCCACAGTATATTTCTTTTCTGCACCTAATGTAACTTTTTCTCCATCAGTTTCTCTTGTATAAGCAGAAGGTAATGTTCCTGTTCCCTTATTATCGCTAGAATAGTAGGAATTTGCCATAGTAATCATTCTTTCGCTAGCGTTAAATCCCACCATTGATTCAGGCCATGTCTTTTCCCAATCATTTCGAGATAAGTAAGTTACTTTATTAGAATCATCTAAATAATTATTAACATCAGCATCATCAAATTGATTAGTGATTTTTGTTTTAGTTTCACTAGCCATATATTCTTCAGCATCAAAAGTTGACTTTACATATTTAACAGCATTCTTAGCGTTTCCTTCTCCAACCATTGCTTCTTTTTGAGTTGCGTTAACGCCTTTCTTTTCAAGGATGTTATTTAAAGCATCATGAACACCATTACCAATTGCAAAGTAATAGTCTCCTTTATCCATAATATATGTTTTGTGATTAATATTATCGTAAGAAGCAATATCGCGTAATTCTACTTCTACTGTTGCAGTCGTAGAATCATTAGCTTTTACTTCTACTTTTTCAAATCCACATAATTGGATAGCGGATTTTTCTAATCCACCAGCAACATATGGTGTTTGAGCATAAACTTCAATTGTATCTAAAGCATCAATCGATGAACTATTAGTAACTTTAACTGTAAATGTTGCTTTTTTAGCTTTCCAATCTAAAGAAGAAGATACTAATTCTTGTTTCAAATCAGCATAAGATAAACCATATCCAAATGGGAATTGTACTTCGTTAGCGTAGTTCCATGTAGCGCCTTTAAAGCTACCTTTTGAAGAATTAGCCTTTCCTTTTCCTAAGACACTATCTTCATATCTTGTTTCATAATAACGATATCCAACATAAATACCTTCGTTATACATTACATATTTTCGCGAATCAGCATTATTGATTTGATCCGCATTTCCAAATGTATAATCGCCAAAGTTTTGCATTGCTGGTGAAGAATAAGAATCATATGCATAAGTATCCGCTAATTTACCACTTGGGCAAATATTACCAACGATAATATCTGTAACAGCATCTAATCCCACTTCGCCAGTACCACCAATATATAAGCAAGCATCAATGTTATATTGATCTAGGAATCCTAATTCAACTGCATTGAATGTATTAACTAGAACAATTCTTTTCTTGAATGGGCCATTTTTCATAGCTTCCAAAACAGATTTTTCTTCATCAGTGATAGCTAAATATTTATCTGTTCCTGCTGATAAATCACTACCTTCTCCACCTGTTCTAGACAAAACAAATATTGCAGCATCATTATATTCATTGAAACTATTAGTCATTTCTTCTGTGAATTCACTTGCAGCAATTTCCGTACTTTTCTTTAAATTACGGAATTTCATTGTTGTTCCGCCCCAACCTTTTGATTCAGTAAATCCTACTTTTGCATCATATTTTTCTTTATAGAAATTGTAGGCAGTCATATTCATATCTAATTTGTTATCGTTTTTACAAGCAGTAATTAAATCTTGTAAACGACCTCCTTCTGGTGTAATACCGCCAGAGCCTGAACTACCATAAAGTATTTCAGCAGTAGAATAAGATAAGAAAGTAACTTTTGCTCCTTTTGCTAAAGGTAAGGCATTGTTATCATTTTTCATTAATACTGTACCTTCAGCTTGCACTTGTTTTGCCACTTTACGTGCATTATTCATGACGTCTTTGTGGTTTGAAAAACTTGATTTAAAATGAATTGGATCTTCATTTGCATTTTCATCAGTAACGATTTTGGTATTGTTAATATTAAGCATTTTGTTAATATAACCCGACCATTCATTAGTTACAGTTGTTCCACCAATTGAAAGTAATAAAACAATTGTTGAAACTGACGCTACTGCACGCCATGCACCAAGTTTACCTATTGATTTAGTCTTCATAATTCCTCCTATTTGCAAGTTAAAACTCGCTTTGTAAGAAGAATATAATACAAGTAAGCGCTTTCTTAACGTGTTTGGCGAAAATTGTGCTTATTTTGGCGAAGTTAGATTTTATTATTCTTTTCTTGTAAAGGCATGGTTATATCAATTACATATAAATTATCGTTGTTCGTAATTAACATATTTCCGTGATACTTATTAACAATATATTTCATGCTCTTTGTACCAAATCCATGGTAAAAAGCATCATTTTTTGTAGATAATGGTAGGCCATCTTTAAATTCTATTTTGCGGTCGCAAAAGTTTTCAATATGCATTCCCACTGTTCCTTTATTTAAAAATACATTCATATTTAATACTCGGTTTTCTTTTGGCTCAACTTTGCTTAAATATTCAATAGCATTATCAAGAATATTTCCAAATAACGCCGAAATATCAGTTTTATGCATAAATGAAATGGCTTTGCCATCGATATGGTAAGTAAACACAATATCATTTTTTTCACAAATCAACGCCTTATTAGAAACAATTAAATCAGTAACTGGATTTCCAGTTTTGGCAATTGATTCATAAATCATAATCGATTGTTTAACTTCTTCTAACGCTTTATCATCCTCTTCATCATTTGTGTGCAAATTATCCAAACGATGTTTTAAATCATGGCATTTAATATTAATCATTTCGACTGTTTGAGATTCTAATTTATACCTCTTTTTTGTGTCTTCCATCATTTGATCAATAAGCATGTTTTCTGTTATTAAATAACGTTTTTTTAAATCGCTAAACATAATAAATAAAGCAAAGAAGTCACATACCAAAATGATTAAGTGGCAATAAATAAACATTTCATCTTTACTTGTAAAATACTCAGAAATCTTCATAAAGAATACACAAACTAAGAAATAAGAAGCCACAACAACAATTAAAGTTACAATTTTATTTGCCGCAATATCTTCTAAATCTTTTAATTTACGAGCACATAACAACCATGTTAAAACATAAATAAATATAAATGATATAAACATATAAATACTTAATGGTTGATATACTTCTAGTTTTAAAAGGCCACGGAAAATATCATACATATTTGCACCCATATTTTGCGCTAATAAAGCAGCAATAGAACAATATAATGTATCAATAAATTTTCTATCAAAGCAAAAATAAAACAGGCATAATAAAATTAAAAATGATAAAGTTGTTCTTCCTCCTACAATAAACCCTTGTAACAACTTGGATACTGCTGGAGCAAATAATAAGAAAATTCCTAATGATAAAATAGAGCCAATAGTAAACTTTAAAGCAAAATGCTTTCTTTTTTTAAGCATTACGAAAAACAATAAATTTGCTAGAAATATTTGTACAAAATATGTTATTAATGGGATATATTCCTTAAAAGATTTTAAAAACATTTAAAATTTAATACCTCCCATTAGCAAAAAATTTAGTAAACTCATCCACAAAATTTTTATGATAGGCTCTTGAAATAGGAAGTTTCTCACCATTATCAAGATAAACAATATTATCGACAATCGAACTGATATGTTGCATATTTATTAAATAACTCTTGCCACATTGAGCAAATGTTGAATCATTTAAATCAATAGTTATATTTTTAATAGTATTTCTTACTTCATAATTTTCGCTTGTAGTAACAATAGTCACATAATGATTATTACTTTCAAAATATAAAATAGAATCTTGAAGTATTTTTACTTTTTCACCAACTTTAATTGAAAAAACAAATGATTTTCCTTGCTTATTTTTTATTTTTTTAACAAGGCGATTTAATTTCAAAGAAAAACTAATATAGTTAATTGGTTTTAATATGTAGTCAAAAGCTTCGACTTCGTAGCCATCTACAGCGTAATTTGTTAAACGTGTTACAAATATGATTTCCACAGTTTGATCAATATTTCTTATTTTTTTTGCTGCTTCCATACCATTCATAAGAGGCATTTCAATATCAAAGAAAATTACATCATAATTAGAATGAAATTGTTCAACAAAATCTAATCCGTTATTAAATGAGTCATAAGAAATTTGAATATTATTGTCTTTACTATATTTTTCAAAGCAATCAATTAATTGATGCTTATATTTTTCTTCATCTTCAACAATTGCTATTTTAATCATTATTTCTTTCTCCTATTTTTATTTTAACATTAAATTTTAATTTATACTAATTATTTAAGTTATATTAAAAAATCAATTGTAAAAAATTATAAAGATTTAAATGCCAATTTGCACTTGAATGTCTTTTAAACGGAACAACATCAAAAGAAGTATTTTCACTATTTAATCTATTTTCCATTTTAATTTGTTCACGGTAATCTTTTATTTGGCTTGGAAGAGCAAAGTCTAAAGTACCCGCTGAAGCATATAAATAATTAATTGAATAATCTTTGAATTCTTCTTTTTGAATAGCATTTATTAATTCTTTGCCACTTGTTCTAGAGCCACTAAAAGCGCCAAAATAAGAAAAGTAATCTAAAGATTCACAAAGCACAGAATGATACATTGTAACGCCACCTCTACTTAAACCAGCAAAAGCGCGATGATCTCTACTTAAAATAAAATCTTCACTACTTGTAGAATTAGCGTATGTTGAATAAGTTGATTCTACCGCAACCATTAAATCATTTCTTAATTCATATTTAAAAGAATATGTAAGTTGATCTAAATCATTTTTACAATCATTTTCCACATAAAATGTCGGTGTAACAACAATTAATGGCTTAATATAATTTTCTGCTATTAAATTATCAAGCATTACTTTATTATTGCGATTCTTTTTTAACCAGTAATCTTCATTATCACCAGTTCCATGCATCAAATATAACACATCATATTTATTTTCACTCGAGTAATTATATGGTAAATAGACATTAGCTTTTTTAGTTACCTCTCTATTATCAGTAGCGTAAGCTTTTGTTTTATAAATAAGTTCTTTTACTTCACCTTGTTTTTCATTTTCTTTTTTATCAATAAAAGAAGGAACGCTCCAAGTTTCATGTTGAACAACTTTACGATTTTCTCCTATTTTTAATTCAGTAATATAAAAACCAGAAAATCCTAGTGCAATTATTAAAAATGTAATTATAGCTGGAATACCTTTTATTTGTGGCTTTTCTTTTTCTAAAATTTGAAAAATTGTTTGTATAACTGCACCAATAAATAATAAAATTGCGCCAATTAAATAAGCATATGAAAAAGTCATAGTTCCATAATTAGTAAGCGAATGCAAAACAATCATTGCCACTCCTGAACCAATTAATAAAATAGACAATTTTGTTTTATGAGCAATAAATGTTAATAAAAGTATTGTGACATTTATAAAAAACATTGTTAAAAACAAATTAATTTCTTTAGTGCAAGCATATAAAATAATATTAATTACTGCAACAATTACATTAACACATAAATTAATTAACGAAATAATTTCACTTTTTTTCTTTGATGCAAACATTTGATTCATGGTAGTATCCTCCACTTTAATTTAAACATATTCATGTTTACTATTAAAACGTTTGGCAGATTTAGTATATATTTAGGCAAAATACGTAAATTATTTTTTTATTACTAATGAAAATATTTCTAGATTGATACCATTATCTTTAGAATTTTCTACATAATGAGGTTTACTTAAATAATTAACGCTAATTTTAGAAATTGGAGTATCGGAATTATAAGCAAAATCCAAAGTCTTTGCTTCATTAGGATTAGTGGTATAACTATTTAAAGACGAAAAAGACTTATTATCACAATCACTTTGCGTTATTTTATGTTCAAATATTAAATCTGTGTCATTAATTACTTCATTATCTTTATTTAATAAAGAAATGCCAAACTTAAAAGTTTGATCAACAAACTTATTGATGTTTGTGGAATTATTAAATCCAGTTACTTGAATAGTTAATGAGATTTTAATATCGTTGGTTTGAGTAAACGTTGGTGTACGCACATAACCCGCTCCATACTTATGATTAGCATCTTCTAAAAGAATAACGCTATTAGTACCAAACTTCGAATTAGCGGTACTCCAACCCAATCCAAAAAAGTTTTCAAAATTATCATCATTTGCTTTAGAAAAATGTTTTTCTAGTAAAATAGTTTCTTGTACATCTTCTGAAGTTGATTTAGAAATTGAAGTAGATATTGATGTGGGTATTGAAGTAGATATCGAAGTGGATATTGATGTATTTTCTTTACATCCCACTAATAAAAATGGAAATAATAATAGTGTCTTTTTAAGTTTCATTTTTTACACCTCTAGCACATTAATTTTAGCAAAGCTAGAAGCGACTGTAAACATTGCATTACATCATAATGGAATGTATAATAATCAAAGAAAAGGAAATTAAAAATGAAAAAGAATTTATTTAAAGTAATCACATCTAGCATCGCCGTTTTATTAGAAATATTTGCAAATACCTTTTGGATGCCTTTATTTCTATCACTGGTGATATTCGGTTTACAAGATGTTGAATATACCGAAGCAGGATATAGACAATTTTTTACTATCTTTATTCCTTATGTAATATGTGGAATTATTGCTGTTATTGGTTTTATTTATTTTATTATTTTTATATGCAATAAAGAAAAAATGATTAAATATAAAAAGACAACAACTACAATCTTTGTAATTGCTTTTATTGCTTTATTAGCAAGCTTAATTGTTCCATTAATAATGACTCTATCTATGAATATTGCTCTTTTTACAAATATTCCAAGTTTCATTTATGTTAACTGGCCTATTATTACTACTTTAATTATTTACATTTGTTTAATAAAGAATATCTACACACATAACAAATAAAATTTATGTTCCAAATCCATTAATAAAGAATGTAAATTATACATTTTTGCCACGATATTTTTAAATAAATTATCGATAGCAATATTTCGATCATATTTTAAATTGTTTAAATATTCAGAAGCAATTTTTTCTTGATAAATTGCTCGTTTTACATACATTTTGTAAATATTTTGTGTAATTTGCATATTAAAAGAACTACGTTTTAACATACTAGAAAAATTTTGTTTTCCTTGGGAAATAAGTGTAAAAGATAATCGCATGTTTTTGGTATAATTACCAAATA
>CALBGF010000018.1 GCA_937893635.1 uncultured Mollicutes bacterium
TGTACAGCTTCATCAATTTGAGGCCCCGTATATTTACTTATATATTTCTTAATCATTCGCTAATCCTCTTTTCTTTGATAAAGTTGGTCATCAGAAGTAATAATAACTTCACCCAATTTCGTGACAAGATTAGTTGTAATACTAATAATTGGGTCTTTTGTAATATCTTCTGATGTTAATCGATTTCGCGCTACTTTCATACGCATTTTTTTAGAAACAAAACAATAGTAATTACCATTATCAGAATCTTCTTGCTCGGCTTGCGACTCACCGGCATAAGCAACAATGGCAACGTCTCACCAACCTGGCTCTTCCATTACGGCAGTAGGTATCCAACAGATTAAAGGGTGGCTCGCAGAGTAATCGTCCTTTTCATCTTGTGGATCGGTTTGCTCAAATAATGAATAAGCAAATTTGTCTTGACGTTTAAAAATAGCATACACATAGAAATCGTTCAAATGTGCCGTAATATCACGTGGGTTAAATTTAAGATACCTAATATAGTTATCAAATTTTTGACCCAACTCAACCTTTTGCGGCACAAACCCGCCTTCATCATCTAGAGTACAAAGAACTGCTGGTTTAATTAGCGATGCTAATTGATTGCTATCTAATCGCTCTCTTGAAAGCGGTTCGAGGTTGTAAATGGAACTTAAGACTCGTCCTAAAATTGGCGCGGCAACAAAACGTTCAACGTGTTCTTCATCTTGTGTTGGATAATTACCAACTGATTGACCGTCAAGTGCTTCTTCAATTATAAGAGTGATACTATATGTTCCTGGATTTTTTGTCAATGCACGAGGGACTTCGAAATCGCTTCCGTCGAATTGTCAGGTTTGTGAAGAGTCATCATCGTGTAAACGTGAAAATACTACTTTAAAATTATATTTATCATAAATATCTTCAAAAGTTTCTCCGCTAGACTTATCAAGATTTCATAATAAATCCTTTAAATCAAAGTGAATTCACGATACTCGGTGGTCGTACTGCATACCAAGAATAAGTTGTTTTACAGAAGGATAACCAAGACTATCATATTTGACTTCTAAAGAAGTTTTCACTGGTTCTGTAAGAATTACACTATTCTCTGGTGTTATTAGTGCGACAATGTCTTCATTGCTGATTTTCGCAGGTTTAACGGCTTCTTTTGCGGCGATCGCGGCATCGGCTGTTTTAAGTTTTCTAATGACCTGTGTCATGAACAACATCACCTCATAAGAATATTATATAATAAATGAATTAAAAAGTCAATTTTTAACAAAAATAAAAAGGACTTTCCATCCTTTCTATTCTGAATCGCCGCACTCAATTGAGTCCCAACCTTTTGCGACCTCACTGATATTTTCTTTATTGGTTGAAATATCTGTTGTATTTTGTTGAACTTGATTATCTATCGCAGGTACTTTATCTAAAATATTTTGTAATTCATTAAAATTTTGTTTAAGAACTTTTACAGAAGTAATAGTATCATAAGTATTAACTACTACATTATCTTGTGTTAAAAGTGAGTAACCTTCCACGGTTCAAACTCCGCCATCAACAGGGTGAATAACAATATCGCCGTTTAAAAAGTTATCTGATACGCTAAATGTTAATGTATTACTTACTCAGCGTTGGAAATTTGCGTCTGTTAATTCTAAGTCAGTTTCTGCCACAACAAATAATTGATAACTTCCCGCTTTCATTGTGATTTCTTTTGGCACCCAACAACAGTAGTAGTCTTCTACTGGTCTCATACGATAGACATAGCAAGTATTACCATCCATAAAAATCGCATATCGACGAGAAAATTGCGCTTCAAGTGGCTCAGTGCTATTACCAAAAATAACGCGTTTAACATAAATATCTTGCTTATTACCAAAATTAGTTGAATCTGCCGCAATAGAATAATGAGTATCATTAGGAGTAATATGAATATCAGTTTTGGTAATATAGTCTGGATTATTTTCTTGTAAATTCGCCGCGTTGAGATATGGTTGATAATCATCAATCCAATCTGTAGCAGTTGTTGAACTGCTAAATTGCGCAGAAATAAATTTTTCTTTTTCAGTAGAAATATTACCATTATCTGCATCAATTTCAAAGATACCAAAAATTAATTGATATGAACCTGCATTGGCAGTTATACTTGTAGGGATTACTAATGTCGCGGTTTTATTATCACTAATATTAACTTGAAAGGCGGAACTATCTTCTCCATTTACTCCTGGATTAAAAATTAAAGCGGCTTGATAGTCAGACTTTAAGGTCGCCGCGTCAATATTAATATCTGTTAAATCAAAAGTAAGTCTGGTAATATTGCGGTCGCCTTGATTACCAAAAGAAATTGAAGATGGATTAATTGAACCATCTCTTCCTACTGAAACTTTAATTTCATGACAATAGGAATCTGTATTTGTTGCTCGGACTGCCATCAAACGCGCGGTTAAAATTGGCTTAGAGAGCGTTTTAAATTCACTAAGTGAAATATCATCATTCTTTAGTGCTTTGGCTTTTATAACCATAATATCACCTCATTAATAATATTATAGTAGATAGGTTTAAAATATTACAAATATCACTAATTACTAATTTTCTTCTCGGAAGATCTTGACAAAATCAAAATACTTTGTTATACTATAGTTGGGACAAGGAGATAAAGATAAATGATAATTAAAGTATATAATGAAAATCATCCATATCTATTGTTTATAGACCTTGAATTTACTAATCAAGAGCTAGTTCAATTCGCAGGTATACTTTTCAAAAACATTGATAAAGATACCTATCAATTAGTCGGCAGTTGTAATCAGTATGTCACAACTCAAGTATGTTATCCTTTTGTTGAATATACAAGTATAACAAACAACTTTTTAGCGCAAAATGGATTACCCCTAAAAGATGTCATCGCTACAATAGAAGAGGATTTTCTCAATGATATAAATACTGACGACCTATTGCTAATTAGTCATGGACTTAAAAATGATAGGTTGGTATTAAATAACGCGGGTTTAGTGTTGCGCCGCAGTAATGGTCAGCCTGTTGATGGCTATTGCACATTCAATAATGGTCGCCGCATTTTAAAGCGCCAAAATCATTTAACATTAGAAGATATAGCAAATGAATGTGGTTATTATTTACATCACGCACACAATGCGTTTAATGACGCTTGGGCAGAAGTAGCAGTATTTACCTACTTAAAGAAAAAGGAGTATGAAGAAAAATGTTGTTTATAGATTTAGACAAAATTCAAATAGTTAAAGAGAAAAACTTTAACATACTAGATATTAATTTAAAAGACTTAAATTGGCATGAGAGTATTTTTAGTCTTATGGAACAAATTACTACAATAGTAAAAGAGAGTATTAAAGACCTTGATTGTTCTACTGCAACCAGATTTAATTTTATTATTGCGGATCAAGATGATCCTATTACTCAAACCACAGACTTTGAAAGTATTACTAATGTAATTTTAATGGTCTTCTGTATCGAAATTACTCGAAGTGAAGGTAGACCACGTGAACACCGTTTAGATATGCCTTTGCAATTCGCGGATGTTAATATGAAACGTAGTTTAATTAAGAAATTGGTTAATCACAAAACTATACTTGATAAATTCAATATTGCAGTTTGCAGCACTAATTTCTTCTATCATTTTATTGGGGAGGATAATTTATGCGACAATTAGAATTTTATACTGATGGAGCCTTTTCAAGCCGCACAGAAATGGGTGGTTGGGGCGCAATATGTGTTGAAAATAATATAGTTATAGATAAGCAAAGTGGTTATGAACCATATTCAACAAATAATCGTATGGAATTGACCGCCTTTTTAAGCGCTTTAGAAAATATTGATACTATTGAAACTACACAAACAAAAGTAATTATTTATACAGATAGCGCTTATATTGCCAACTGTATTAATCAAAAATGGTATAGTAATTGGATGTCCAATGGCTGGCGCACTTCAGACCGCCAACCTGTTAAAAATCAAGACTTATGGACTCGTATTGTGGCGCTATATATTAAAAACAATGCGCGTTTTAAAATGGAAGTTATCAAGGTTAAAAGCCATAGTGATAACTTATATAATGAAATGGCGGATAAATTAGCAGTTGCCG
>CALBGF010000019.1 GCA_937893635.1 uncultured Mollicutes bacterium
AGTTTTGAATTATTGAAAAATTTAATATATTAATCCATAATAGTTATGGATTTTTGGAGGATATTTTATGAAGACAATTTTAGTTACAGGTGGAGCAGGGTTTATTGGTAGTCACACATTAGTGGAATTATTAAATAAGGATTACAAAGTTGTTGTTTTAGATAATTTATGTAATTCTTGTGAAGAAGCTCTTAATAGAGTAGAAAAAATAACAGGTAAACATGTTGATTTTTATCTAGGTGATATTAGAGACGCTAGTATATACGATAAAATATTTAAAGAGCATAAGATTGATGCTGTTATTCATTTTGCAGGATTAAAAGCAGTTGGAGAATCTTGTAAGATTCCTTTAGCATATTACGATAATAATATTTATGGAACATTAGTTTTATTAGAAGCAATGAATAAATATAATTGTAAAGCAATTATTTTCTCTTCGTCCGCAACCGTATATGGAACTCCTGAAAGATTACCGCTTGATGAAGAATGCCATTTATCAACAACTAATCCTTATGGATCAACTAAATTAATGCTTGAAAGAATATTAACAGATTTGTATAAATCAGATAATACTTGGAATGTAATTCTATTAAGATATTTTAATCCAGTTGGTGCTCATGAATCAGGACTTATTGGCGAAGATCCAAAAGGCATCCCCAATAATTTAATGCCTTATGTAGCACAAGTTGCTACAGGTAAACTTAGCAAAATTAGAGTATTTGGTAATGACTATAATACGCATGATGGAACAGGTGTAAGAGATTATATTCATGTTGTAGATTTAGCTTTAGGCCATGTTGCGGCTTTAGAACATATTAATAATCCTGGTGTTCATATTTATAATCTAGGAACAGGAATTGGATATTCTGTTTTAGATCTTATCCATGCTTTTGAAAAAGCTTGTGGTAAAAAATTACCTTATGAAATTGTTGAACGCCGCCCAGGTGATATTGATGCTTGCTACGCAAGTGCAGAAAAAGCTAAAAAAGATTTACACTGGGTTGCTAAATATAACATTGAGGACATGTGTAAGAGCCAATGGAACTGGCAAAGTAAAAATCCATATGGCTATAGTGATAAATAAAAATAATATAGTAGAATTGTTTTAATGAATAATTATTGATATTATAATTATGTAATCATAAAAATTTGGAGAAACTATGAAAAAAAGTAAGCTTTTAAGTCCTGGAGAAATAATTAATATTATAAATAGCTCGTTTTTGATTATTACATCATTTAATATATTTATTAGTTTAATTAATTTAGAACTTGTTCAATATTATGTTTTAGCATTTATAATTAATATATTTTTGATTATTTTAGGAATTGGATTAATTGTTATGTCTTCGCTATGTTTGGCTTTTACCAAAAGGAAAACATACACTCTAAAAGGAGAAAAGTTTAGCCTTTTATCTATAATTTTAGAAGTTATAATAATAGCTTTAGAAGTTGCTAATGTCGTTTTGACAATAAAAATGTTTAATCGTGTAAATCCGATGCTTTTTGTTTGTATTTTTGTTTTTCTTACTACAACTATGTTCCTTTTAACAAGCTTTAAAGAAAGCGTAGTTGGCAGCAAAGAGGAAATAGAAACTATATTAAAGCCAAAAATAAAAGAAAATATCGTTGAACAACAAGCAACTATTCTTATCAAGAACAAACCAAATAGTATAAATATCTGCTTTACTGAGCAAATTAATAAACTTGAAAAATTGCATAATCTTTTTCAAAATGGTGTTATAACAAAAGAAGAATACGAAGAAAAGAAAAAGAACATTTTATCTCAAATTAAATAGAAGGAGCATTCAATTTATGAAAAAACACAAATTATTAACGCCTGCTGCAATATTAGGGATAGTTGGATGCGCGTTTGCTTTGATAGCGGGGCTTTCAGTCTTCTTAGTTATGTCTTTATATCAATACTTAAGGAATTCGTATCCAGTAATACTACTAATATTCACATTGTTGTCTCTAGGTGGAATATTTGGAATAATTTTTTGTTCCTTAGCGCTTGGCTTTAACAAGAAAAAAATATATTCTAAAAAAGGAGCTCTATTTTGCACTATTTCATTGTATACCAATGCTGCTTTAATGGCTTTAAGTGTTATCGGAATGTTATCTATCGCTATTTCTCAAAGTGGATTGAAAATACCTGCAGAATTGATTTTATCGTTTATTGTATGCTTGCTATCATTAATATTTTATTGCATTGGTGTCAATAATAGTATCGTAGGTACAAGTGAAGAAATCGCTAAAGCACAACAAACGATTAACTACGCTAATAACATAGCTTATAGATCTGTTAACAATCAATGTTATGCTAGTACAAATGATAAATCTTCAGAAGATACAACAAACACTTTGATTGAAACATTAGAAAAACTATATAATTTATATCAAAATGGTGTTTTAACTCAAGAAGAATACGAAGAAAAGAAAAAAATAATTTTAGAAAAATTATAATTTTAATTTTAGGCCTAGTATTGCTTTAAAACAAACTAGGCTTTTAATATCCACATTTTCAGGCATTTCGTTATTTACAATTTGCTAACAATATTTTAATATATCTATATCGAAGTTGAGGTAAATTATGATTATAGGATGCATATTGTTAGTACTAAGTGTAGCTACATCTGCGCTAATAGAGGTGCTGTGTCGTTTATACACTATTCCTTGGACTATAGCTATTGCTATATTAGTTATACCATTATTATATTTAGTTTGGTTTTTGGTTTATTTGATAATATTATTCATTTGGTCGCTTTTTATTAATAAAAAGAAAGAAATTAACAAGCCTAATAAATTTTATTATTGGATTTGTCGCCAAACATCATCACAACTAGTATTATTATCTAATACCAAAGTCCATGTGACAGGATTAGATAAAATTCCTAATGACAAAAGGGTATTGTTTGTATCTAATCATACATCTAATTTTGATCAGATTGTGCTTTTAAAAGTTTTAAAACAAAATCCAATTATTTGTATTACAAAACCAGAAAATGAAAAGATACCAATTATGGGTGCTTTTATTCATAAAGCTGGCTATATCGCTATCGATAGAGAGAATAATTTTAATGCTTTATCTTCAATTTTAAAAGGTGTTAGATATCTAAAAAATGATTTAGCAGATATGTATGTAGCACCAGAAGGAACAAGAAGCAAAACAGGTGAATTATTACCATTTAAAGCTGGCGCATTTAAAATAGCCACAAAAGCAGAAGCCCCAATTGTGGTAGTTAGCTTGCTTAATTGTAATAAAATACACAAAAATTTTCCATTTAAAAGAACACATGTCTATATGGACGTTATTAATGTTATTTATTCTGAAGAATATGAAACAATGAATAGCGTTGAAATTAGTGACTTTGTTCGAAATGAAATAAATACTCAACTTAAGAAAAGAAAGGAATCAATTTAATTATGAATTATTTATTATTTAACCCTTTAGCAGACAATGGAAATGGTGAAAAAACCGCAAACGAGGCAAAAGAAAAACTAAAAGCACGTTTTGGTGAGATGGAAAGCAAAAATATTTTAGATATTAACTCTAAGCAATTTGCTGGTTCTCTTACTAAAAAAGATGTATTAGTTCTTGTTGGTGGTGATGGCACTATTAATCATATGGCTAATGAAATTAGCGGCCTAAACGTACCATGCGATATTTATGTTTATAAAGCAGGAACAGGAAATGACTTTTTAAGAGATGTTAGTGATGAAATCGATGCAGATGGATTACTTTTAATAAACAAATATATAAAACATCTACCTAAAGTAACCATTAACGGAAAAACCACATTATTTATTAATGGTATTGGCTTTGGTATTGATGGCCAAGTTTGTGAAGTTGCGGATAATATGAAAGCAAAAGGTGCTAAAAAAATTAGTTATCCAGGTATTTCAGTTAAATTAGCCTTATTTAAATATAAATGTCCAAAAGCTACTGTCAAAGTTGATGGCAAAGAAATAAAATACAAACGTGTTTGGTTAGCATCAGCAATGAATGGTAGATTTTATGGAGGCGGTATGATGGTTGCGCCATCACAAGATCGCTTAAGCAATAAATTATCTATGGTTTGTATGCATGGTGGATCAAGAATTAAAGCCTTAATTGTTTTCGTGGGTATATTTAAAGGAGAACATGTTAAACATAAAGAAATGGTTGACATTATAGAAGGAAAGAAAATTGAAGTTACATTTGATCATCCATGTGCTTTACAAATTGATGGAGAGACTGTTAGAAACGTAATTTCATATGTTGCTGAAATTGAATAATTGTATTTTGTCAAAATACCAAAACATTGAATTTAAGCACTAATAATTTTGACAAATGACAATTTCACTAAAAAGTTGAAATTGTCGGGTTAATAAAATATAGTAATTATGTTAAGAAGATTTTCGGCGCACGCCTTGCCCTCATAAATCATTACTAATAAATTAATAGAGTTCCAACATTAGTAATTGTGTGCTAAGATCATCTTAACTTTTTTTT
>CALBGF010000020.1 GCA_937893635.1 uncultured Mollicutes bacterium
TTTCTTGGCAACTTTTGGCGGTAATAAATCAGCTACATAACCTCTTTTTATAGTACTTTTTGTATTAGGTAGATAAACGGTATAACGAGGATAACAATCTTCTCCATTATCTTTTAATTTAAAGTCTTTAATATGGCGGCGCAATAGAGAATAAACTTTATGATTTAATTTATCTTTATTCTTTTTCTCTTGCGCGGCTTCATTTCGCCATTTAATATAAATCTTTTTAGCTTCTTTTCTAGTAATATATTTACGATTATAATCAACACCGTTATAATCACGATAAAATGCCAAATAAGGTTCTTTTATAATAAATTCAACCATATCACTATAATCTGTTTCTTCTTCATTAGGAATTCGTTTTGTTGTTCCTATACAAGAGACACAAAATGCGGAACGACTTGGTTTAAATTTATCAATATTTTCTTCGTATTGCGCAAAAAGTTCACCGTTATTATAATCTTCTGAGATATTGTCGTCCCACCAGATACCGAATAACCAACCTGGCGCTTGCTTAATTTTAAACTGCGCAACTTTACTTGAGCCGCGATAAAAAATGAAATACCCATCAAAAAATTCTAAGTCATAAAAATCAACTTGTAAACCATTTGCAGCAAGTGCCTTTTGAATTCGGCGCATTATAAAAAGTGTGCAGAGTTCATTTCGTTCTCTATCAAATAACTCTTTTTCAAGTCCAAATTTACTATCATCAATTATCACGTCAGTGTTATAAATATTTTCATTAGACATAGTTTTCTCCTTTTTACTTTACATATATATTATACTAGATTTTAACCGCTAAGTCAAGTAAAACCGCATAAAAAAAGCAGAATTTTCTTCTGCTTGCCTGCGGCTTTGAACCGCCTTATACAATATTGTTAAGCCAATATCTTAAAACTGCCTATACATCGCACCCCGGCTACTTACTCGGCAGCATAAGCCTCGAATACCATCCTACCACGAATAGTATCCTCACCTAAGCAATAATATTATACACCATTTTCGCCGCAAAGTCCAAAATAAAAGCGCGATTATTTCGCGCCCGTAGATTTGATTTCCTTTAAATATAAAAGCATATCATTATAAACTTCTTGAGCATAACTATGTAATGCTTCTTCTTTTGCAGTAGTTGAAGGTTCTTTAAATGCTAAATCATAAAGCATTTTATAATGATCTCCTTCGGCTTCTGCTAAACGAATAAAAATTTCATTATGACTTTCTTTATACATATCTAAATATGTATAAAAATCTGCCTTTTCTTCAAACATTCTACTGATTATTTCTTTCATATCCACCATATTCTTTTTCCTCTGACCAGCGAGTCATTGCATCATAGAAACCCTCTTCTTCTTTAAAGACGAAAACAGTTTCATTTTCGCAGTCTCTTTTTGGTTTTAATTCAACAATAGTATAACCACTATGTAATAACCATTGCGCTAATTGTGGACTAAATATTAATTTTGTTTTCATTATATCTGACTTTCTTCATATTCTTTTTTAAATTTTTCTATTTTCTCATTTACTTCTTGCTTTGTAAAAGCGGTTAGTTGTTCTGTGTCTATTTTTCCATTTTTCATAAAAGCACTAATATAAGGGTCAATATAACGAATAACATAATCACTTACAGTATCACTAAACATATTAAGGACAGGAAAAGCTGCCATTAAATTACTAATTTCACGTCGCACAACATTATATAATATCTCTTTATCTTGTGGCATTTACTAAGTCCTCTAATTCCTTGAGTTGCTTTTGTAAAGCCGCATTTTCATTTTTAATTTTTGCCATATCATCCGCAGTGTTAGTGCGGAAACGACCTCTAGCATTACGCAAAGCTACTAAGACTTTTTCTGCGCTAGCACCATATTTTGAATTTGCAAATTGCAAACCAAATTGGTCTAGTAAAAATGCGTTAAATTGTTGTGCATAAATTAGGTTAGCTTGTTGATATTCTGTATCTTGTTCAATAAATTTTCTCTCTTCTTCTGAACAAACACTTCATTCATCTGTAATATCGTTAAATACGGTTCTATAAGATGGATAAGGAGTGTTGCGCATATCTGCTAAACGTTGGTAGACATCGGGAGTATTATTATTCCCAAATGTATTGCCAAATAAATAACCTTGATTATTCATATTGATTCTCCTATAAAAAAGAATCGGTTAAGAGAAGCGATTAAGCTACGGTCGCAGTAATTGTGCCGAGTAAATCGCCGTTAATATCACTTACGGTGATAACAGATGTGCCTGCGGCGACACCTGTAATAGTTAGAACGCCATTAGTTAATGTAGCAGTTGCTGCTGCCGCATTTGAACTAGTAGCAGTTGCCGCATTAGCAATCGTATATTCAGCAGTAGCACCAACAGCAATTTGAACCGCACTAATAAGCGGTGTAATTCCATTGACAATAACTTCTTTAAGATAACGATTTTTACTTGATGCGGTGATTTCTTGTGTTGTGGCACTAGGGTCCACAACTACATTTTCAGGAATTTTACCCCATAATAACCAATAATAAACAGGAGTATTTTGAGCATCTCCACAAAATTGTTTTGCGTAATTATATGGAGTAATGAAAGGAATACTTAAAATATCCATACTCTTACCTCCTATTTAGTGACAACTGATGGGCAAATACTTGAAGCAGGTAAAACTAATTTACCTGGAATAAATGTTGAATTAACATAGCTAATAATTGCGGCATCAGATAATTCATTTAATTGTTTATTAAATGCCATTTGCATATTAACTTTATCTTGGCAGCAGTCAATCTTATTATTTGTAATGCGGTTTTCATATTCAAGAGCTTGAGTATTTAATGCAGTACGTTTATCTAAGTCTATCATAAAGCCATACATTTTTTCTAAGTTTGTTGTAATTCTTTCGTCTAATTTGTTATAACTTTGAACTCCTGCTTTATAAACTTCAATACCAACTTTATCTGCATAACGTTCAGCAGATTGTTGAGCTAATGCGCTCTCTAATTCGCCAATACGACCTTCAAAACTTTGACAGTAATGATCTACATCACGACCACCATTAAAATTAAATAGCCCTGTGCCATTTTTACCATTAGCCCATAATAAACCAGCTAATGATGTGCCGATTATACCTAAAGTTAAACCAGCTTTTGCGACTCCGCTTGAGCCTCTTGTTTCATCCATATTTTGATTACCTCACAATTGACTCGGCTATGCTTAGAAAATCCGTCTGCGCATACAAAATTTTCACTATATTAATTATCTATCATAGATAACAAAAAAGACGGCACGATAAATATTATGTTTCGTATCCGTCTATTTGCGTATCTTCTTCTTCTTACATATATATTATGAACCAGAAAAACCGCAAAATCAAATTTGGACTTATGCATGATTTTTAACCGCGCATTTGATGTGTATCAAAGTTCAAATATAAAATCAATTAATGGTGGAGTATGAGGGAATTGCACCCACTCAGACCGCAAGGCTCTAGTTTTACAGACTAGTGTGTCTACTTTAGCACGCTAATACTCCATATGGTGGGTCAAGAGAGACTCGAACTCTCACGCTTTCGCAACAGTTTCTAAGACTGTCATGTTTACCAATTACATCATTGACCCATTGGCGACGAGATA
>CALBGF010000021.1 GCA_937893635.1 uncultured Mollicutes bacterium
CGAAATTTCTTATACAACACTCAAAAAGTCGCTTAGAATTTCTTATAATTAAGTTGAAAAGTCGCTTAGAATTTCTTATAATTAAGTTGAAAAGTCGCTTAGAATTTCTTATAAGAGGTGATTAAAGTGTATTATAAAAGAAAAATAGATGCAATTTTAGATGGCTGGTTAAAAAAAGAAAACAAGTCCCCAGCTTTGGTTATTGGTATTCGCCAATGTGGAAAAACAGAGACTATAAGAGAATTTGCTAAAAGAAATAATTTAAGATTAATAGAATTAAATTTTTGGACAAATCCAAAGTTATGTTCTGATTTTGAAGGAAGTTTAGATGTTGATACAATTATTTCAAATATTTCTTTAAGATTTCCTGGTTTAAAGATTAATCCTAGTAATGCACTTATTTTCTTTGATGAAATACAAGACTGTCCAAGAGCAAGATTATCATTTAAAAATTTTAAGAGTGATGGTCGATACAATATTATTGGAAGCGGGTCTTATTTAGGAATTAATGGATATGTTATTGGTGATACAACACCTGCTCCTACGGGGTATGAAAGTATTTTTCATATGAAGACAATGGATTTCGAAGAGTTTTTGTGGGCAATGGGTTATAAAGATAATCAAATTAATCAACTTGTTGAGTATTTTAACGATAGGAAACCTTTACCAAATAATATTCACAATTTTTACAAAGATTTATTTCTCAAATATGTTTGTGTGAGCGGATTTCCAAAAGCAGTTGATGAATATTTAAAAACACATAAAATTGTCGATGCTTTTAAAATCTTACAAAGTACTGTTTTTGATATGAAAACTGATTTTGGTAGAAGAAAAGACAAAAATGGTAACCCAGTTTTTAAATCAGCGGAAGTATCGAGAATACAAAGTGTTTTTGATTTGATTCCAACTTTTCTTGCTAAAGAGAACAAGAGGTTTATTGTTTCAAAAGTAGAAGGTGGCTTGCAATATGATAAAAATGATGCAATCGAATATTTAAGACAAGCACATATTGTCTCAAAAGTATTTAATGTTGAAGTTCCTTCTCTTCCATTAAATGGGCAAAAAATTGATTCGCAATTTAAACTTTTTCCAGAAGATATTGGTATAGTTACATCAATGTATGGGATTGATACTATCGCAGCAATTAATAAAGGAAATCTTGGGCAAGGTAAAGGTGCTATTTATGAATCGATAGTATTTGATGCATTAAACAAAGCAGGAATAGACACATTTTATTTTGCTAAATCAACTGGTTTAGAAATTGATTTTGTTATTTCTTATAATGGCTTTCCTACATTAATTGAAGCAAAAGCAAAAACAGGTAATACAAAATCAAGCAAAACTGTGATGAACCATCCAGAACATTATGGAAAAACAAAACTAATAAAAATAGGTGATTATAATATTAGTGAAGAGGGAGATATTATTACTATGCCGCATTATTTAACGTTTGTATTAGGAAAAGCAAAGTATGATTTTTAAATTAAACTAGACTAGTTTGTTTTTAGTAAAATATTCTTTTATTGAAAAAAAGAATATCTTATATTACACTATTTTTGACATGGAGATGATTATATGTTTTTTACAATTAAACAATTTCACAAAAAGCATCATACAGAACTTTTAGTGATAGAAACTATTATTCTAGTAGGACTTATGACTTTGTTTGCTTTTCTTACTGGTGAAACTATTTATAATAATGATGTAATAGAACAGTCAACATTTGGGTTTAATTTTCAAAATGCTAAGATTGTTAATTTAGTGCCAGTGTTTTTAGGGACTTTACAATTTATATGTATAATCGCGATTATCATTTTAAGAAAATTAAAAGGTAATCCAATTTATGCCAAAAAGTGCTCACATGGATTATTCTATTTATCTATTGGATGTTTGGTTGTTGATTTTATTTTGATGATTGTTTTCTCTAATTATATAACAATATCAGAATCTTTAGTAAAAGAAACAAGTCATAGAATTGGTTTTATTATTCAAATAGTTTTGCAAGCTCTATTAAGTTTTGACCTTTATGTTTGGAGAAGCGATTTCGGATTAGAACAATATTACGGATAGTATTGCATTTTACTAATCACGTATTATAATTATAAGTACTTTAGGGACAGGTGAAATTCCTTACCGGCGGTAAACTCCGCGAGCCGAGAGGTTGAACTGGTGCGATTCCAGTAGCGACAGTAAAGTCTGGATGGAAAAAGTAAATTTGTTTTTTAAGTCCCTAAAAAGAAAGGGGACTTTTTTTATGGATTCTACTAAGCCAAAAATATTTACCACAAAATTTATGGTAAGAACTGCGATATTTTCCACTATCGCGGCAATATTATATGTTGTGCCAGGACTTCAATTTAAATTACCATTCTTTTTAGCGTTTTTAGAGGTGCATTTTGATGAAATTCCAGCGTTTATAGCCTCATTTGCATATGGTCCGTTATGTGGAATAATGGTTTTATTAATAAAGACAATTATTAAACTACCATTTACACATACCGCAACTGTGGGAGAATGGTTAGATTTATTATATGGCATTGCCTTAATATTACCAGCGAGCTTGATTTATAAAAATCATCGCTCTTTAAAAGGAGCATTAATTGGTTTGTTAGTAGGCTTATTAACGCATCTATTAGTAACATTTGCTTGCTCCGCTACATTCGTAATTGATATGTATACTTTCTTTTATTCAACAATTACTAGTGATCAAATCTTAGCGTTAGCGCAACAACTTAATCCTCATGTTAGTGATGTACATGCATCTATTGCATTTTATTGTTTCTTACCATTTAATGCTTTTAAAGATGCGCTTGTAATTATAATTACGATTATTTTGTATCCAAGAATTCGCTATTTTACGGAAAAACGTTATCAAAAATAAAAAAAAGAGCAAATAAAAAATCCTGCATGCTATTATTTATTAGCGCAGGATTTTTTATTTAATTATTCAACTTCAATAGCTTGAGCTGGGCAGTTGCTAGCAGCATCATTAGCTTCGTCAGTTGCTTCTTCAACGATTGCTTTTGCTTTGCCATCATCATCAAAATCGAATGATGCTGGTGCCATGCTTACGCAAAGACCACAACCAATACATAAATCTTTGTTTACTCTTACTTTTGCCATTTTTCTAAACTCCTTTTTTTGATACTCAAATTATACTTTATAATATGTTCTTTTTCAAGATTGAAAAAAATGAGAAAAAATTTCATTGATTTTTTGTTTTTGCACTAACAACAATTATTCTAGCTTTTCTTATAAGAAAAAAGAATAATTAACATAAGCAATTATTATTAAATACTTATAGATTATTCATTGAAGTTACTTCAACAACTCATTGAAGTTACATTGAAGTAAACATTGAAGTTTTGTTGAAGTAATTAAAAATTACTAAAAAAATTATAGATAGATTAATTTTTTCATTTTAATCTATCTTTTTTATTTTAATTCTATTAAAATAGTTAACGGACGGAGGATGGTAAGGATGGAACGAGAAACACGTGAAAAAAAATATGCCAAACTTCGTGATGAGATAGAAAATATTGACACCACAATATTAGAGAATATGGAAAGAAATAGAAATGAGAAAAAATCTTCTATTCTAAAAGAGTCAATGCAACATTTAGCTAATGCTAAACAAGTTGGAACGAATTCTAATGATCTTTCTATTGAAGAAATTTTAAAAGCTCATACTGAGTATGTAAGTGTTAATAAAAAAGATAATCATATGCAAGATTTTAAGGAAAAAAGACTTAAGAACATTTTGTGTGTGGCTATTTGTATTATTCTTGTAATTGTCATTACAATTGTAATTATCTCGATTTTTAGGAGGTAACTATTATGAAAAAAATCGCTATTGCTATTGATGGACCTGCCGCAGCGGGTAAATCCACTATTGCAAAAAGAATTGCTAAAAAATTAGGATTCACTTATATCGATACTGGCGCTATGTATCGTGCTTTTACATATTATGTATTAAAAAATGGAATTGACCCACAAAATGAAGAAGCATCTTGTGCAGTAATTGATAAAGTTGATATTAAATTACTTCCTAATGATCATGTTTTATGTAATGATGAAGATGTAACTACTGTTATTAGAGAAAATGAAGTATCAAGAAATGTTTCTTATATTGCTTCTTATAAGGCAATTAGACTTGCAATGGTTGATGCTCAAAGAAAAATGGCAGAATCAACATCAGTAGTTATGGATGGAAGAGATATCGGTACATACGTATTACCAAATGCCGAAGTAAAAATTTATCAAGTTGCATCAGTAGAAGCTCGTGCTGAAAGACGTTTAAAAGAAAATCAAGAGAAAAATATTCCTTGCGATTTAGAAAGTTTAATTAAAGATATTGAAAGAAGAGACTATATTGACTCTCATCGTGACTTTGCTCCTTTATGCAAAGCCGATGATGCAATTTTATTAGATACATCTTATATGACAATTGAAGAAGTTGTTCAAGAAGTATTAAATATTATTGCCACTAAGGTAGGTAATATCAATGGCTAATGGTATTGTTGCAGTAGTGGGCTCACCTAATGTTGGTAAGTCAACTATCTTTAATCGAATTGTGGGTAAACGTCAATCTATCGTTGATGATGCAAGTGGTATAACTCGTGATCGAATTTATGCTAAAGCTAGCTGGTTAACAAAAGACTTCTCTATAGTTGATACTGGTGGAGTAGAATTAGAAAATCAACCATTCCAAAAACAAATTCGTGCTCAAGTAGAAATTGCTTTACAAGAAGCTGATGTTATTTTATTTGTAGTAGATGGAAAAGTAGGCGTTACTAGAGAAGATCAAATAGTGGCTAGAATGCTTTATAAATCTAATAAGCCAGTCGTTTTAGCGGTTAATAAAATTGATTCAGTAGAGCAAATGGATAATATTCATGAGTTCTATGCTTTAGGACTTGGTGAACCAATCGCAGTATCTGGATCCCATGGTATTGGTATTGGCGATATTTTAGATAAAATTATTGCTTATTTACCAAACAAAACGATAAATGAAAAAGAAAATGTCATATCTTTTTCGCTTATTGGGCGTCCAAATGTTGGAAAATCTAGTTTAGTTAACGCAATATTAAATCAAAACCGCGTTATTGTATCTAATGTCGAAGGAACCACAAGAGATGCGGTTGATACACCTTTTAAAAGAGATGGAAAAGACTATGTTATTATTGATACTGCTGGTCTTAAAAAGCGTGGAAAAATTTATGAAGCGGTCGATAAATATAGTGCTTTAAGAGCGTTAAGCGCAATTGATAGAAGCCAAATTGTTTTACTTGTTATTGATGCTGAAACTGGTATCCAAGAACAAGATAAGCATGTTGTTGGTTACGCTATAGAAGCAAAAAAATCTATTATTATTGTTGTTAATAAATGGGATACTGTTGAAAAAAATGAAAAGACTATGGCGGAATTTACCAAAAAAGTTCGTGATGAATTTAAGTTCTTAGATTACGCTCCGATTGTATTTGTGTCAGCGTTAACAAAAGCAAGAATAAGTACAATTTATGATGAAATTGATGCTTGTTACGAAGCATTTAATACTCGTGTAGCAACATCAGTGTTAAATGAAGTTATGCAAGATGCACAAATTATGAATCCTGCTCCATATTTCAATGGCGGTAGAATTAGAATTTATTTTGCTAATCAAGTAAGTATATGTCCTCCAACATTCGTCTTATTTGTAAATGATCCAACATTCATGCATTTCTCTTATAGTAGATATATTGAAAATCGTTTAAGAGATACATTTAATTTCTCAGGAACACCAATTAGTATTATTTGCCGCGAAAGAAAATAACAAATTTAAACTTACCCGCATATTATATTTTGGGTGAGAAATATGGATGATTCAATTTTTGATAAGGTAGAAAAGAAAACTAATGTAAAGAAAGAAGATATATTAAAGTTGGCTAAGTCAATATCTGGTAAAGATTTGAATGATGAAAGGGTTCTTCGATCTTTAATTAAAGATGTAGCAAAACTTGCAAATAAACCAGTATCAAAAGAAAAAGAAGAAAAAATTATTAATGCGGTTAAAAAAGATAAAATTCCAAAAAATCTTAATAAGATAATATAATTATAAAGTCTAACTCAAGTGGTTAGGCTTTTTTCTTATTTAATGGGTACATGTTTTATATTTGGGGATATTTAAGTATTATACCACTGAAGAAAAATGCAATAATTGCAAAAAAATTCAGTGGTATTATAAAATATAGATACTAAAATTAAATAAGAATCAAATGAATTGTATTACAAACGATGACAAATGATGACAAAAAATTGATTTTGTTGTAAAAAATGAATATAATAATATTAGAAAGAGAGTGAAAAATATGGCAAGTACTTTTATTCAATTTAGGGCTGATGAAGATTTGAAAATTGAAGCATCATTAATTTGTAAGAAGTTAGGAATTGATTTACAAACATATATGAGAATGTGTTTATATCGTTTGGTGTCTAATAAGGGGGTTCCTTTTGATATGATTTTAAAAGACGAAACTGAATCAGAAGGAATAGAAGCTTTGTTAAAAATGAATAGTATTTCTGAAAAATATAATAATTCAGAAATGACTATTGATGAAATCAATAATGAAATTAATGAGACGCGAAAATGAAATATTAGGTTGTGATTGATACAAATGTTATAGTATCAGCAGCTATAAAAATCGATTCGAATCCAGGATTAATATTGCGACTTGTTGATGATGGAATTATTATTCCTCTTATTAATGAAGAAATAATTGCCGAATATATAAATGTATTAAAAAGGCCTAAATTTCATTTTGATACTTCGCTTATAGGAGACTTGATATCAATGATTACTAAAAATGCTATTAGTGTCAAAAATGAAACAATTGATATCGTTTTACCTGATGAAAAAGATAGAGTATTTTATGAAGTTGTCGTGAAATCAAATGAAATTCGAGAGTCAAAACTTGTAACTGGCAATATAAAGCATTTTCCTACAACATATTTTGTTGTTACTCCCAAAGAACTATGTGACATAATATTAAAACAATTAGAAGAACATATTGATTAGTAATTATCAAATTTATTAAGAATACTAATTTGTTGTTCTTTTTTTATTCACTACTTCATATCTATTAATAGCGATATTTAGGAGGTTATTTTATGGAGACTCTTTCGGTATTAAAAGATATTGGGCTTCGTGGAAATGGTGATATTTATTTAGGAGTAGTGGGACCAGTACGTGTTGGTAAATCAACATTTATTAAAAGATTTATGGAAGTATTAGTTATTCCTCATATTAAAAATGAGGATGATAAGAAAAGAGCATTAGATGAATTACCACAATCGGGAATAGGTAAAACAATTATGACAATGGAACCTAAATTTGTTCCATCTAATGCTGTTGAGATTTTAGTGGAAGAAAACTTAACAGTAAAAGTAAGATTAATTGATTGCGTGGGTTACATTATTGAAAATGCACAAGGATATTTAGAAGATGGAAAAATGCGCATGGTTAAGACACCATGGTTTAGTGAAACTATACCATTTGATGATGCCGCAAAAATCGGCACTCAAAAAGTAATTAAAGAACATTCCACTTTAGGTATTTGTGTTTTAAGTGATGGAACAATTAATGAATTTACTCGTGATGATTATAGAAATAGCGAAGAACAAGTCATTGAAGAATTAAAATCAATTGATCGTCCATTTGTTATTGTCTTAAATTCTAAAACTCCAACCACGGAAGCAACAACAAAAATCAAAGAAGAATTAATGGATAAATATAATGTGCCAGTAATTCCTCTTAATGTAGAAGAAATGAGTGAAAATGATGCAACGGAAGTATTGCGTGAAGCATTATTCCAATATCCAATAGCAAATATTGATGTAGCTTTACCTAATTGGGTAAGTCAATTAGATGAGGAACATTATATTAAGCAAAGTGTTAACAATACGATTGAGGAAGCCATGAATAGCGCTCGCACAATTAGAGATGTTAATAATATTAATGAAGTGCTAAAGAATAATGAATATATCTCTAACGCTTCCATTAGTAATGTTGATACTGGAACAGGTGTTGTTACAATCCAAATGGATGTAAAAGATGGCTTATATGAAATAGTATTAAAAGAACTTGTTGGTTGTGAAATTTCTGATAAAGCACAGTTAATTGCGGTTTTAACAGAATTTACAAAAGCTAAAAAAGAATATGAAATCATTGGTGGAGCCCTAAAGATGGCGGAAACCACAGGATATGGATTCTCAAATGCTAGCTTAAGTAATATGAAAATTGAAAAACCGGTTATTACTAAAGCTGGTAATAGATATGGAATAAAAGTAAAAGCACTAGCGTCCACTTATCATATTATTAAAGTTGATTTAGAAACATCATTTGAACCTACTTTAGGATCAAAAATGCAAAGCGATTATTTCTTAGATTATTTGTTGAAAGCTTATGATGAAGATCCTAATAAGATATTAGATTGTGAGATATTTGGACAAAAATTTGGTGATATTATAAAGGCTGGAATTACTGGTAAATTAGCAACATTACCAGAACCAGTAAAAGTTAAACTCCAACAACTAATTAAGACTATTTCTAATAAAGGCAAATCTAATTTAATAGCATTTGTATTCTAACAAAAATCCAGCGGATATTTAATTCGCTGGATTTTAAACATTAATTTTTTGCTTTTTCCATAAAATTGAATAATTTTCTAGAGTTTTAAAATCAAATGATCTTTTTGCAATTGTTTTATTAGTTTTATAGTAAATATTTTTTATGTCATTAGACCATTCATTTTTATTTATTGATTCAAGTTGAATTTGGAGAAAATGCCAATATTTAGAACTTTCACTTTTTGAAGCAAAACTTCTATAATTACAAAGATTATGCGGTGTTAATTCAATCAATGCGTTTTCAGGAACTGGAAACATATAATTGAAGTTAATTACCCCCACTAACTTCATTGAATTGCTACTTTTATCATAAATATAATATTTTTTAAAATCTAAGTCGTCATTCATTAAATAATGACGATTTTTAGGAGAACTTATTTGAGTACAATATAAAATCCCATTAGGCGCAACAAATACAATACCGATGAATGGTTTAAGTAATTTTAACTTTTGACCATTACAAAATTTATAATAATCTTGCTTAGGAATTCTTGGCTCGATTTGCCTTAAGTAATTCATATAATCACAGTCAATTACATAATATTTAAAATCATGTTTTGCCTCCGAAAAAAATGGTAGCATTTGTACTGCTACCATTTAAACTATCACACGATTTTTAACCTGATTCGGAACAGCTAACCATAACGATTTTTAACCTGATTCGGAACAGCTAATACGAGTTGATTACCAACTACATCTTAATTATATTACTTTTCAACAAAAATTAAAAGTAAATATTTTAAATTTAACCAAATTTGTTAATTTAATTAGCCAAATTTAATTTAATTCACCACAGCAAAAATAATGTTGCAAATAATGTCACAAATAATGTTACAAATAATGTTGCAAAGTGATACATTATATTTGTGGAGGGGTAATGTATGATTGAAACAAACAATGTAGAATTTAAAAGAGAATTAAATGATAAATTTGAAAAGGAAGTAGTTAGCTTTCTTAACTCTAAAGGTGGACATATTTTTATTGGAATTAATGATGACGGTTCAATATATGGTGTTGATAATGTTGATGATTTGCAATTAATAATAAAAGATAGAATCAAGGACAAGATTGCACCATCTCCAGTTGGATTTTTCGAAATAATTTCAGAAGTAAAAAACGACAAGAATGTTTTACATATTATTATTGCCTCTGGTAATGAAAAGCCTTATTATCTTAAAAAATATGGAATGTGTCCACAAGGTACATTTGTAAGAATTGGAAGTGCTTGTGTTCAACTGACTGAAAAACAAATCTTTGATTTATATTCAAAAAGAACTAGAACTTCTTTAATTAATATAATATCGCCAATGCAAGATTTAACTTTTACACAATTAAGAATATATTATGATGAAATTGGATATCAATTTACATCAAACACATATAAACAATTTAATTTTTTGTTGGAGACAGGAGAATATAATTATTTAGCGTATTTGTTGTCTGATCAAAATTCATTAGTATTTAATGTTGGTAAATTTAAAGGTGATAATGTAGTTGAATTAGAAGAAATAAAATCGTATTCCAATCAATCATTAATAAAAACCACTAATGAAATAGTGGATTACATTGATAAACAAAATAAAACATTCACAACAATCACCTCTTCAAAAAGAAAAGAAGAAAAATTATTTGATTCAATTGCTATGAGAGAAGCGCTTATTAACGCTTTAGTACATAGTGACTATACATATGAAAATACTCCAACTTTTAGAATTTTTGATGATCATATTGATATAATTTCTGTTGGTGGAATTCCTGAATGGTTAGAGCAAAAAGAATTTTTAAGTGGATACATGTCACCAAAAAATCCACAATTAATGAAAATTTTTAGAGATTTAGGGTTTGTAGAACATATGGGAACTGGAATAATTCGAATATTAAGCAAATATGATGAATCAATTTTTACTTTTTCTACGAATTTTATAAAAGTATCAATACCATTTAATAGAATTGGAAATAATATAACTAATAGTAAGATTCCTAAGAATGTTACAAAAAGGCAGAGTAAGATTATGGAATTGATAGACCGAAATACAAATATTACACAAGATGAAATTGCGAGTATAATTGGTGTATCAAGATACACGATTATTAGAGAAATTAAAGATTTAGAAGAAAAAAACTATTTATATAGAGTTGGCTCTAATAAAACAGGATATTGGAAAATCAATAAATAGTTTTAGTAAAATATGTTAAGTCTAATTTAATATAAAACGCCAAAT
>CALBGF010000022.1 GCA_937893635.1 uncultured Mollicutes bacterium
AATATTAAATTTGTCGAAGGAAATATTACAGTAGGATAGGTGATAAATATGAAAAAGAGTTTTATTGTTATTGGATTAGGAAGATTTGGTTTATCAGTTGTAAATCAACTAGCAAAGCAAACTAATCAGTTAATTGCAGTTGATGTTGACGAAAAAAGAGTTGATCTAATTAAAGGCGAAGTAGAGCAATGCTTTTGTTGTGATTGCACAAACAAAAATGTTTTAGAAGAATTAAATGTTTCTAAAATTGATCATGCCATTGTAGCAATCGGTAATAACTTAGAAGCCACTATTTTAACAACAATGAATTTAAAAGAATTAGGTGTTAAAAAAGTTACTGTAAGAATTGATGAAACAAAATATGAAAATCTTTTAAAGCGTGTTGGCGCTGATGTGGTTATTGTTCCAGAAGAAGATGCTGGCATTGAATTAGCTAAAAAAGTAGTATCTGATTCTATTCTTGATTATTATCAAGTAGATAAAGAATATGGTGTTGTGCAAATTTCAATTCCTAACAATTTTAAAGAACAATCATTAATTGAATTAGATGCTCGTAATAAGTTTGATGTTAATATCGTTGGCATTATTCGTAATAAATCTTTCTTTATTCCTAAAGGCCAAGATAAAGTTCAACCAAATGATGTTATTATGGTTGTCGGTAAATCTAATAAAATAATTAAATTTGATAATTATATAAATAAATAATAATTTTAGTTTTCATAAAAAAATAGAGTTACAAAATATTTATTGACTAAAATACATTGTAACTTTTTTATTTCTTTAAAAATCACTTTGAATTTAAATTATATTGAGTTTGTAAATTCATCCAATAACTAATAGAACTATCAAAAAAGTCAGATAATTTAGTAGCAATATCATAAGTGATTTCTTTTTTATCATTAATAATAGCTGATAATGTCTTTTCAGAAATTCCTGTTTTTGTAGAAAATTCTTTAAAAGTAATTTCCATTGTTTCAATAGCGTTTTTGATATAAACTCCTGGATGTAATTTATTAATGACTGCCATTGCGCTCACCTCTTTTATTTTGCTCGAAGTTTTTATTTTCTTAACGTAATAATAATATCAATTAATCAAGATAAAGCAATACTTTTTAAATATCTTTAGTATTTAATTATTTTTAGTTTGACACTTGATTATTTTTAAATTGGCAATCAACAAAGTCAATCAAACTATAATGTTAATATACTTAAACTGCTTTATATTGTATTCTTTTTCTTTTGTAAAAATTCACTATTTGTTTTAAAATAGTGTTGATATTAGAGAGGGTGTTTTTTGTGAAAATAATACATGCTGCAGATTTACATTTATCTTCTTCATTTGTGGGATTCCCACAAGATTTAAAAAAGCAAAGAAATATTGAATTATCCAACAATTTTCGTTTGTTAATTGAATATGCTAGACAAAATAATATTAAACATATAATACTTGCGGGTGATGTTTTTGATAACAATCGTCCAACAATTGCAATTAAATCTTTCTTTTATAATGAAATAGAAAAAAATAGTGATATTACTTTTTATTATTTAAAAGGAAATCACGATATTGAAAATTCTTTAACAAGAACAGATTTAAGTAATTTAAAAACATTTACCAATATTTGGACAACTTATAATATTGAAAATGTCACTATTACTGGTGTTGAGTTAAATGGAGATAATGAAAGCCTTGTATATAATTCACTTTCTCTTAATAAAGATAAATATAATATTGTTGTTATGCATGGGCAATTAGGCGGAATAAGCAATGGAAAAGTATGTTCAATTAATCTAGATAGATTAAAAGGCTTAAATATAGATTACTTAGCGTTAGGCCATGTGCATTCTTTAAAAACTGGTAAATTAGATGAACGAGGATTTTATGCTTATCCAGGTTGTTTGGAAGGACGTGGATTTGATGAAACAGGTGAAAAAGGATTTATTGAAATAGATACAGATACAAAAGATGTTCGTTTTATTCCATTAAATCAAAGACAAGTGAGAGTTTATGAAATATTTATCAAAAATAATGACACTGAAAGTATGGCGTTAGATGAAATTATTAATAAGATAGACGCTAATAAGAAAGATACTGTTCGCATTATTTTAAAAGGTGAGGTAACATTTGAAATAGATAGTTTAGTCAAAAGATTAAAAGACCTATTACAGGGAAAATATGCTTATTTTGAAATAAAAAATCAACTTAAAAAGACTTATAAGTTAGAAGATTACATTAATAATGTTTCGCTTAAGAGTGAATTTATTAAAAATGTAATGGATTCCCATTTAACAGATGAAGAAAAAAATGAAATTATTGCTATTGGCTTAATGGCTATAAATGGCGAGGAGGTCGAATAATATGCGTTTAGTCTCCTTATATATTAAACAATTTGGTTGTTTAGCAAATTGTAAAATGACATTTGATAAAAATTTAACTATTAAATTTGCTGATAATGGTAAAGGTAAATCCACTCTTGCAGCATTTATTAAAGCAATGTTTTATGGCTTAGAAAATGCTATAAAAAAGAATAAATTTGTGGATAGAACACATTATGCTCCACTTAATGGTGATTCTTTTGGTGGAAGTGTTACTTTTGAACATAAAGGACAAACATATCGAATCGAAAGATTTTTTGATAATAAATCCGCTAGTAAAGATATTGCTTGTTTATATGATCAAAACAATCATCGAATTTACTTAAAAGAAGAATACGGAGATTATTTCTTTGGCATTGATAAAGAAAGCTATGAACGTACAGCATTTATTGGTAGTGAAGATTTATTAACTAAATCGACATTATCAATTAATAAAAAATTAAATAATTTAGTATCAAATGTTCAAGACGATTATGACTTTGATTCAATTATTGAAAAGTTAGATGAAGGAATAAAAAAGTATTATTACCCTTTAGGAAAAGTTAATAAAGGCAAGTATGAAATTTGCCAAGATAAAATTAATGAATTAAAAGAAAAAATTGCGCAATTGACCGCTATTGAAGCAACGATGGAACAAAATTATGAAAAGTTAAGTGATTATGATAAATCTATTGATAAATTAAAATCCGATATCTTAGTAGTGCAAAAAGCAGATATCACGAAAAAAGACTGGGAACATTATGATGCGATGATTGAAGAAGTAGATAAATTAAAAAAAGATTTACAAAATGAATTAGATAAATATCAAAGCGGATTACCAACTAAAGAAGAATTAAAAAATTTAGCAGATAATTTAGATACTTATAATGCCACTAGTAATCGTTTAGAAAGTATTTCATATAGTAGCGAAGATAAAATTCGTCATGATACATTAAAAAGTAAATATCAAATCATTCCTAGTGTAGAAGATATTAATTATCTAGAAAAGAACAAACAAAAAGAGCAAGAATTAAAAATAAAATTAGATTCTTTAATTTTTAGTAACGAAAAAGAAACTAAACTAAATGCTTTAAAAGAAAAATTTGATAACAAAATAATTAATGATGAAGTTATTTTAAAGATTGATGATCAAGTTAGCACATTAGAAAAGCATAAAATTATTAACGAATCAACCTCTAATCAATTTTCTAATGATGAGATTAAAAAACTTAAACGAATGTTTGATGATAATTTACCAAGTAAAGAAAAATTATTAGAAATAGAAACTTTATTAAAAGATTATCAACTTAATAAAGAAAAAGTAGATGGTATTTCTTATCAAAATAAACATAATACACCAATTATATTAAATACAATTGTATCAATGTTACTTTTAATAGCCACAATTATTTTATTTGCTTTTAAAAAGGATATTTATGTTTATATTACTTTAGGATTAACTATATTATCATTTATATCATTATTAATAGTTGTTATAACTAGTAAAAATAAATCAAATAAAAACGAATGGGAATATAAAGAAAAAAATATTGAAATTGCAAATATGTTGCGTGAGTTTTTTGCTAGCTTTATGATATCGGGCGATGAATTTTCCACTAATTTGTTGATTTTGAAAAATGATATGGACAAGTATCAAAAATATTTAGAAATTAAAAATAAAATAGCAAATGATAAAGAGATAGAAAATATAAAAGAATCTTTATCTAAAACATTTTCTACATTTAACTATACTGGAGAAGATTATAAAGCGATGTTAGACCAGTTAAAGAATGATTATAAAGATTATGTGTCTTTAAATGATGATTATAAAAAGTTTAAAAATGCTCATGAGAATATTTCTTCTGAATTAGAACAAAATGAAAAAGATATTAAAAATGTATTACAAAAATATGATATTTATATTAACGATATTGGTGAATTAAATAACACTCTTTTAGAAATAAATGATTTAGTAAAACTAAATGATGTTTTTATTGCTTTAGTGAATAAAAATAAAGAAGATAAAGAAGAATACGATAAATCAAAGGCATATATTGATAACTTTATATTTAAATATCAAGTGACTATAGATATTAAAAATTATATTAATGATACACGTAATTCAATTACTATTATTGAATCTTTAAAAGATAGTATTAAAGATAAAGTTCAAAAAATTGAAAAGTTTAAAAGTGATAATAACTTATCTTCACGTCCAGATGATAATATGATGAGTGTTGATGAATTAAATGAATCATTATCTAAAACAATAGCAGGCCGTAATTCATTAGAAAAAATTATTAGTGATAATGAAGATAAATTAATGTATTTAAGTGAATATGAAGAAGCCGTTCTATCTTATCAAGAAGAAAAACAAAAAGCTAAGGTTCGAGCAGATCAAATAGCTAAGGCAATGAGGTTTATGAAATCTGCAGATGAAAATCTTAAGAATAAGTTTATAATGCCAATTCAAAATAAATATATTGAATATGCTAGACAAATTAATCCCCTTCTAGCGGACAATATAAGTATGAACTATGATTTTGAAATAAATTTTGATGTTAATGGTAAATATAAAAACTATTTGCAATTATCATTAGGAGAAAAAGCTTGTTTAGGTTTATGCTTAAGATTTGCAATTATTGATAATATTTATAAAGATGATAAACCCATTATTATTCTTGATGATCCGTTTGTTAATTTAGATGAAGATAACTTGCAAAAAGCTAAAGATGTTTTGGTTAAATTATCTAGTAACACACAAGTTTTATATTTATGTTGCCATAAATCTAGAATGATTGAAAAATAATCAGACTAGGTATTCAGTTTATCTTATCAAAAATAAATGTGACAAGATAAATGACAAGATAAAATACTTAACACTCACAATTTATTGATAAGTACATTTTTATTTTTTCTTTTAATATTTATACAACTAAAAGTCAAAATTTAGACATTGAAAGTCGAAAAATAAATAGTGAAGGCCAAAATTTGAACATTCAAAGCCAAAATTTGGACATTAAAGACCAAAAATTAAATAGTGAAGGCCAAAATTTAGACATTCATAAATAAAACTGGCTTTAAATGTTTATTTATAATAATGAAAACATGATTAGATATTTATATTGCTTTTCATGAATTTATCTTATCAAAAAATTGACACATGATAAGATAAATGATAAGATAAGCGAGTAGATAAATGATAAGATAAAATGAAAGTGAGAACTTGGGCATGATTAAAGAAAATGAAACTATAGAATTAAAAAAATCTCTTGCACAATTAAAAGAAGGAGTTATTTCATTAAGTGCAATGCTAAATAAATCTAATAATGGTGATGTTTATTTTGGTATAAACGATGATGGAAAAGTATTTGGTTTAACTATTGGAACAAAAACATTAGTAGATATTACTCATGAAATTCAAAATAATTTAAAGCCTCTTCCTAATAAATTAAATATACAGGATATTGACATGGATGGTAGAAAAGTAATTTTAGTCCATGTTGAAGGCGATGATACGCCATATTCAGCGTATGGAAGATTTTATATTAGAGTAAATGATGCTGATATATCTATGGAACCTTTAATGTTACAACATTTCTTTGAGCAAAAAGAAGACAATTATTCCAAATGGGAAAACCAAGAAACAGAGTTTAATTCTGATGATGTTGATGAAGATTTATTGATTGATTTTGTAAGAACTGCTAACGAAAAAGGTAGATTAAATTATATTTATCGAAATAGTGAAGAAACATTGCAAAAACTAGGATTATTAACTACTAATGGAAAATTAAATAATGCGGGTCTTTATCTATTTGGTAAAACAAAACCATTAACCATAAAAGAAGCTAATTATCCTACAGATTCTCGAACAGAATTTGGAGAAATCAAAGAATTTAAAGGTAATATTTTTGAATGCATTCGTGAAGCAATAAGTTATATCCAAAATCATATTTCTTATAAATCACTTATTGTGGGTGTACAAAGAGAAGAAATTCCAGAAATACCCGTTAGAGCAATTAGAGAAATTGTTATAAATTCTTTTGCCCATGCTTCTTATGCTAAATCCGGCGATTTTAATCAATATACTATTTTTAAATCATCAATAAGAATTTATAATCCAGGACCAATCCTTCAAAATATAAATCCAACACGATTTGCATCAGGAAAAGTTGGAAGTAAAATAAGAAATATCTTAATAGCGTCCGTTTTATTTAAGTATGGACTTATTGATTCTTTTGGTACGGGATTTGATAGAACATTTACTTTATGTGCTCGAAATGGCACGGAATATAGATATATAAATGATGAATTTGGTTTCACTTTCATATTTGAAAGAAATGTTAATTTCTTAAATAGTAAAATCAATGATAAGAGAAACGATAATACGAATAGTTTTGATAAAAAAGTTATATCGGCACTTAAAGATAATAAGTATTTAACTATACCAGAATTATCCACTATATTAAAGAAATCTCAAGCTACTATTTATCGATCTTTAGATAAACTGATGAAATTAAATATAGTAAAAAGAGTTGGGGCAAGGAAGACTGGTTATTGGGATATTTTAAATTAAATTTAGTGTAATATGCAGATTAAACTGCTAGTTGATAAAAATTAAACTAATAGATGAGTAATTAAACTAATTTGATATTTAAATTTATAAAATCTTTCTTTTATAATTGATGTGTGGAGGATATAAATATGGAAACATTAGGAACTAGACTCGTAGAATTAAGAAAAAAATATAATTTTACACAAGCTGATATTGGAGAAAAATTAAATGTATCAGTTCAAGCAGTTAGCAAATGGGAGAATGATTTATCTTTACCAGATTATGATTATCTAATTAAACTAGCGGATTTATTTAATACATCTACAGATGAATTATTAGGAAGAAAAAAAGAAATTGTGAGACAAGAAGAAAAAAAAGATATAAATAAATTATTATTTAAAATTTCTATAAATAGCGCAGGTGGCGATACAGTAAATGTTAATCTTCCTTTATCAGTTATAAAAGTATTAGTGGAAAACAAATCAAATGCTAATATTATATCGGGAAATGAATCACTTAAAAATATTGATTTTGCATCTTTACTTTCTTTAGCAGAGCAAGGTGTAATTGGTGAAATTGTTAATATAAGTAGTGCAGATGGTGATATAATAAAAATCGTGGTGGAATAGTGTGAAAATTGCTTTAAAAAATGAAAAACATCAGATAGTATTACGTTTTCCATTATGGATTATAAAAACAAAAGTATTTAAGAAAATATTGAATGATAGTAATATTGGCTTTGAATACGCATTAAATAATAAATTGCTCTATAAAGTATTAAAAAAACATATAAGAATAAATGGACATTTTACACTTTTAAGCCTTCACTCTGATACAAAAAATGTTAAAATAATAGTGTAAGTAAAACAGAATTTAAACAATTATTTTATAAATGTTAACGGTTTACAAATTGCAATATTATGAAAATAATAATGCAATGTAATTGCTACCATAAATAAACTATAATTATAATTATAGAAATGAGCGATGATTATGAAAATTATTAAAAACATTAACAAAAGTTGGAAATTTGAAGACCAAAATAAAGTTACACATGATATCGATTTACCACACACTTGGAATGGTATTGATGGCCAAGATGGTGGAGCGGATTATTATCGTGGAACTTTAAAGTACACACATTCTTTTGACTTAAATGAAGATGTTAATACCCATGATATTTATCTAGAATTTAAAGCAGTTAACGCAAGCGCAACTGTTTATTTAAATGATGAACTTGTTGGTAAACATGATGGCGGTTATTCAGCATTTAGATTTGATATTACTAAATTTGTTAAACCTCATAACGAATTAGTGGTTTTAGTAGATAATAGTGAAAATGATAAAGTATATCCTCAAAAGGCAGATTTTACTTTCTATGGCGGAATTTATCGTGATGTTAATCTTATTATCTTAGATAAAGTTCATTTTGATTATGATTATTTTGGTGCTTTACCGATTAAAATTGATCCAGTTGTTTCAAATAATGAAGGTAAAGTAGTTGTGGAAGCCTTCACAAAATCTAATAAAGATATCGTAATTGAAATTTATGATGCAGATAATAACTTAATTAAGACAGCTAAAAACAAAGAAGAAATTGTTATTAATAATCCTCATTTATGGAATGGCAAAAAAGATCCTTACTTATATGTTGCTAAAGCAAAATTAATAGATAATGATAAAGTAATAGATGAAGTATCACACCAATTTGGCTTTAGAACATTTACATATGATTCTAAAAAAGGATTCTTTTTAAATGGTGTATCTTATCCATTGCGTGGTGTTTCTAGACACCAAGACCGCTTATTAAAAGGTAATGCTATCTCAAAAGAAGATCAAGAAGAAGATATGAACCTTATCCTTGATATTGGCGCTAATACGGTGCGTTTAGCGCATTATCAACATGATGACTATTTCCTTGATTTATGTGACAAATATGGTTTAGTTATTTGGGCAGAAGTGCCTTATATTTCTAAACATATGCCTAATGCTAAAGATAATATTGAACAACAATTAAAAGAATTGATTTATCAACAATATAATCACCCATCTATTGCAGTTTGGGGTATTTCTAATGAAATTACAATGTTTAAAGCTGATAAAAAAGATTTAATCGCAGATCATGTATATTTGAATGATTTAGTACACAAAATCGACCCAAATCGTAAAACAGTTCTTGCTTGCTTTGCAATGTGTGGACCAATGAATAAAATTGCACATATTACTGATGTTGTTTCTTGGAACCTTTATTTAGGTTGGTATGTACCAGGATTATTCTTAAATGATTTATGGATTCATTTATTCCATTTATTATATCCAAAACGTTGTTTAGGATATTCAGAATATGGTGCAGAAGGTATGCCAAACTTACATAGTTCACATCCAAAAATTGGTGATAATAGCGAAGAATATCAAGCGCACTACCATGAATTCTTATTAAGATGTTTTACTAGACATCCATATTTATGGGCAACCCATGTTTGGAATATGTTTGACTTTGCTAGTGATGGAAGAGATCAAGGTGGAGAACCAGGAAGAAACCATAAAGGTTTAGTTACTATTGATCGTAAGATTAAAAAAGATTCATTCTATTTATATAAAGCATATTGGTCTGATGAACCATTTGTGCATATTGCAAGTAAAAGATATGTTAATCGTACTGATAAAAAAGCGACAATTAACGTATATTCTAACCAAAAACATATTACATTCATTCATAATGGAAAAGTAATTGGAAAAGATGGAGATAAAGTATTTACATTCAAAATTAAATTAGAAAAAGAAAATAAAATTGAAGTTAAGAGCGGAAATCTTTATGATGTTGCTTATATTAAAAAAGTAGATAAACCAGATCCATCTTATGTTAATAAAACAGGCAATTCTCATAGTTGGGAAAAGAAAGATAAAAAATAAAATAAACTAATATAAAAATGATATTAATTGCTTTTTTGTAATGAAATTTTTTAGCTTCATTGTTTATAACAATGAGAGTCTTTTAAAATTTAATTTATTTGATTAATTCTTTTTTATAGTCTAATATTAATTATAGAGGTGCTACCATGATTAGAATTGCTATAGTTGAAGACGATGAAAAATACCATAGTATTTGTCATAAACTTCTTACTGATTTTGATAACCAAAAGAAATTAGGATTTGTTATACACGATTTTTATAGTGGTTTTGCATTTTTAGAAAGTTTTAAAGGCAATTTTGACCTTATTATTATGGATGTTGAAATGCCTCAAATTGATGGATTAGAAGTTTCACGTCAAATTCGAGAGATTGATAAATATGTGCCAATAGTTATTATTTCTCATTCTGCACAATATGCCATCAAAGGATATAAGATTAATGCATTTGGATATATTGTAAAACCAATTCAAGAATATGATTTTACATTTGTTATTGAAAAAGCTATTAAATATATTGCTAGTGAAAATAAAAATTATATTGTCGTATCATCTAAAAGTATGATTAAAAAAATTGATATAGATGATATTTGTTATATTGAAGTTAACTCTCACATTTTAAAAATAGTAACCACTAACGAAGAAATATCAATACGTGATCGAATAAAAAAATATGATGATATTTTAAAAGATTATTGTTTTGCAAGATGTGATAATTCTTATCTTGTTAATTTAAAGTATTGTACCAATGTTGATTTAAAGAATAGTACAGTTAGTATAAAGAATATTGTCTTACCAATATCTCGCGCTAAAAAGAAAAGTTTCTTAGAAGCATTAACTAAATATATTGGAGATGCTATTTAATGTACGAGAACTATGAGTTTGAACAAGCAATATTTTATTACTTGTATCGTTTTATCTTGCCTCTTATAGTTGCGGAAACCATTACTTTTACGTATGCCAAAAAGAAAATGTATTGGGTATTACGTTACATTTGTTTTACAGTTTTATTTCTTTCTTTATCGGCGGTATTTGTTTATTGGAATATTGATATAAAGATTAGTTGGTTTAGAACAATATTTTTGATTATTTTTATACTTTCATTATTCCCATTAATGATGACATATGATATAAAACTAAAACAATTATTATTTCTATCGCTTTCTGCTTACGCCATTCAAAACTTTGGTGATAATTTTTGGCAGTTATTAATTAAATTTTTACCATTAACTAGTGTAAAGAATTGGGATATTATCTCATTAGTGCTTTCGTATACGTTAATTTATTCTTGTTATTTCTTTGTGTTTATTAAATTAATCAAGAAAAACGATGTTAGTAATTTAAGTAATAATGTTGTTACATTAACATCATTTATTGCCATACTTGTTGTTAACATATTATCAATGTATGCCCAACAATCAAAAGATGATGTTGGATTTATTTCCGCAAGAATATATGCCATGATTGCTTGTTTCTTTATTTTAGCGGTGCAATATAATATTTTCCATACCCGAAAACTTAGTGACGAAAAAGAAATACTAAAACAAACACTTAAATTCCAAGATGAAAAATTTAATAGTAGTAAAGAGACAATGGAACTAATTAATATTAAGTGTCATGATTTAAAGCACGCGATTGAATCACTAAAAGATACTTGCTCTACCCCAGCACAAATTGAAAGACTTAATGATTTATCTGTTACAGTTGATATTTATGATTCTAAGATAAAAACAGATAACCCAGTTTTAGATATGGTATTATCAGAGAAATCTTTGGTATGTAAACAAAATAATATTCGTTTAGTGCCAATAATTGATGGAACCTTACTTGCATTTATGGAAAATAATGATGTTTATTCTTTGTTTGAAAATGCTTTAGAAAACGCAATTAAAGCACTTAAAGAAGAAGATGAACAATATCGTTCTATTTTTATAAATGTTGTTAGAAGAAATAATGCTACAGTGATAAAAATTGAAAACTATTGTAGCAAAGGTGTTGAATTTGAAGATGGAATGCCTAAATCAAAACAAGATAATAAATTTCATGGCTTTGGAACTAAGTCGATTGAATACATTGCTAATAAATATAATGGACAAGCAATATTTAACTATAAGAACAATGTATTTAGCTTAACTATTTGTTTCTTTAATTAATCATAATTCGAAAACCGATTATGACATTTCGTTGACTAGTTATGACAAATTTAGATTTGAAAACCCTTAATATGTAAAAATGTAAACGCTCACATAGTGCATGGGCGTTTTTTAAGTGTTTATTAAAAATAAAATTTAAGAAAGGATAAATAAACATAATCGCACTAATATGTTTATTAACTAGATATGAAGACAAAAAACAAATTATGGTTGCTATCGATTATTTTTGCTAGTGCTCTTGCTGGTTTAACAGGTTGTAGTGGTAATAATGCAAATGATGATGGCGAGTGGTATGGTGTTGGTATTGATGTTAATTTGGGCTCACGTACTAATTTTCTCGTTGGTGAAAAACCAAAGGCATCAATGTTTTCATTTACTGCTTATGATGACGGAGACGAAGTAGAAGTTGATCCTGCTGATGTTAAAATTGAACCAAGTAGATCATTAGAATTAAGTGATAAACAACTTACATTTAAGTGGAGAAAATATTCCACAACACTAGACATTAATGTGGGGTATTCTTTAACAAGTGAATGTGAATTATTAGATAAGGCCCCTATGAAATATATTGAGCCAAAACATACATTAAATAAAAGTGGAACTGAACCAGATCCAACGAGTGATAACGCTAATGTGAATGTAATAGATACAACAGTTCCTTCCGTTGAATCCAGATTGAATGCTGATGGCACTTACACAAGTTCTTTGGGTAATGTTTCTTATGGCTCTAGTTTTAATTACACTTATGAAGCTGACAGGGACGGAGACGAAATATATTTATATGGATCTGTTGCTTCTAACATTTATAAATGGGGACAAGTGCCAGGTTATGAAAGAACAACATTACGGGGCAGTGGTGCAATAGATTTGTCTAAAGTCATCAAAATTTCTAATAATGATAAATTATACGATACAAAAATAAACACAAATATTGATGAAAAGATAATAACTCAGAACGATATGGATAACCTTATCAAAGAAATTCCTGATTATCAAAGTAGAACTGAGTATTGGGGTGCAACTACTTATCTAACTGTAAAGAATTTCCAAAGGAAATGGTTAGGAAAAGTAACGTTAGAAAAAGGAACTAATAACATCAAAATTGATTTTAATGGAGATAAAATTAAAGGCGCTATTTATGCTTATGCTGGTTTAGCATGTGGCAACTGGGATAATATTGAACTTCGTTATGTGAAAAAAGGAGAAGCAATTCAAAAAGGAACATTAAAGTTTACTTCTTATCCAAAACAAGAATACTTTGTTGGTGAAAAATTCTTATTAGATGGCGCTAATATGTATTTAGAAGATGAAACAGGATTAACTAATGATGTTGATATGTCAAAAGTAACGATTTCTAATAATAGTGCATTAACGCCACAAGATACTTCGATTGAATTATCATATAATGGCACAAAAGTCTCATTGCCTATTTCGGTTAAGTCAAAAATTGTTTCTGAATTAGCGAGCGTAACATCCCAATTCAAATACATTGAACCAGTTCATGATCGAAATAAGAATAATGTGGTTGTAGGTAGTGATGCAGCAGATTTAGATAATAGTGTTGCAACGCAAGGAGTTTCACTAGATGGAACTAAGTTTCTTGAAAATGTATCAGCATATAGTAAATTCCAATATAGTTATGAATCAAACAATGGAAAAGGCAAACTTGATATCTACGCTAGTGTTGCCTCTAATAGCATTGTTGCTGGAGGAGATATCACAGCAATTTGGCCAGAGGCGAAAGGCGGATTTTTAACAACAAGAGCGATTGACTTCAGTAAATTCTTGACACTTAAGAATAATGATAAAGAGTTTGAAATATCTAGTGATGCCAAAATTCCTGAAACTAAATTGACTGCTGAGATGGATCCATCAACTATTGGTCAAGAAAATACTATTAAGAAATCAGCTTGGGGAGCATGTACATATTTCTTAGCTAATAACTTTAAAAGAATCCATATAGGAACAATAGATATTACTAAGGGAACAAATAACATCGAATTAGATATAGGATATAACAAAGGTTACTATGGATATGCTGGCTCTGCCTGTGGAAACTGGAAAAATATTGAAGTTATTTATATTGATGAAAATACGGATAACTCAATAAAAACTATTGAGATGGTTAATGCACCAACAAAGATAGAATATACACCAGGAGAAAAATTTGACATAACAGGTGCAGAATTTGTTGGATATAATGCAGATGGAGTATCACAAGGCATAATTGACAATAGTAAAATTGAAATTTTGGATAATAAGAGCTTGTATGCTGATACGAGAGTAAGATTAAGATATCAAGGCATTGAATTTTATGTTGATGTCAAAGTAAGTGGAGTTGTTAAGCAAGAATTAGATTCATTAGAAAATATGACAATTCAATATCATGATCAAACTGATGCATCAGATCCAAGAAGAGCTGGAATAGTAGACGGATATGGATATCTAGAAAAAGTTTCAAGTGGATCATACTTTGAATATGTCATTGAAACCGATAAAGAGATGACAATTTCAATTTCTGCAGAAATAGCTACAAATGCTCGTGTGAACAAAAGCAATGATGCAAATTATACTAACTATGAAACAGGAATTGAAGGGTTTGATCAAAACTGGATTGGTTCATATGATTTAGATATGTCAAAAGTAGTTAAGTTATCTAATACAGTTGATGGCGTAACAACAACATATGAAACAAATAAAGATGCAATTGCTTATGGACATATAATTAATGCTGAAGATGACTTGGAAAAATCTAAAAATTATAAACTTCCAAATCAACAATGGGCAATGACAGATGACTTATGCTCAAGACAGTTCAGAAATATGGAATTAGGTGAAATAAAGTTATCAAAAGGTACTAATACAATTCGTATTTCTATAGAAGGTTATCTAAATGCAAACGGATTTGCTTATGGTGGCTATGCTTGTGGTAACTGGAAGAGTATATCTATTACATTTAAATAAGGAGAATAAAACAAATGAAAGAATATTTAAAACCTACAATAGTAGTGCAAGAAATAAGTGTGGAAGATGTTCTAGCAACCTCAAGTAATTTTACAATTAATGATACAGAACCATCTTGGGATGGAGATACATTTGGAGAAAAATAATATGAAAAAGATAACATCAATTTTAGCAATTAGTTTATTTGTTGGTTTGATTAGTTTCAATCCAACAAATGAAACTAAAGATCATTACTTTGAAGAAAGTGATGATTATGCATTAAAGCAAGAAAAAACAATTAAATTTAATAAAAGAATGTCTAAGAATCCTAATGTTTCATTTGATGATGCAACAGAAGATGGAGCAATGATATCTAATGCTAAAGCACAAATTTTAGATAATGGAAATAACACATATAATATTCGATTTGTATCTGCATTAGTTTGGAGTGATACGAGTGCTATATATAGCAGAATAGGATTTGATATAAATTATTATTACAATAATGAATGGTTTAGTTATTCTAGAGATGTATCAACTCTTTACACTACTTTAGTAGCAGGTAGCAAAACATTTAATGAATCAAATATGTCAGAGTTTGATAATACTTCTAATTATAAATATTTTGCTACTTATACCTTAATTAATATTCCTTCAAGTGCATTAGACATACATTTTGAAGTAAGACCATATGCTTATTCTTTAGATGGCGTACTTTATAGTTCTAAAGGAAGCAAAGTAACAAGTGTTAATAGTGTTAAAGATGGTTATTCTACATATAAAGTATTTTCTAAATTTGAAAATAATTATTCATCAGAAATTAAATATGTTGAACCAGTTCATGATCGTAATAAACAAAATGAAGTAGTTGGAGAAGGTGCCGATGATGTTGATAAAACGGTGGCGGAGTATAAAGTTAACAAGGATGGAATACATTATATAGAAAATGCCTCAGCTTATGGAAAATTTACTTATACTTATGAATCGAAATCAGCAAAAGGAAAATTAGATATTTATGCTAATGTTTCTTCAAATGGCTCAATTGGCGGAGATATATCTACAATATGGCCTGGTGCTAGAGAAGGCTTTATTGGCTCTAAACCAATAGATTTTAGCAAATTTATGACATTAACAAATAATGATAAAGAATTCAAAGTTAGTGAAGATGCTTATATCCCAGAAGTAAGATTAACAAGTGATGCTGATTCTTCTATTATCGGAGCGGATGTTACTAAATCTGCTTGGAGCACATGTACATATTTGCTTTTAAATAACTTTAGAAGAATCCATATTGGAACAGTTGATATAGTTGAAGGAATAAATGACATTTCTATTAACTTAAATTATTATTCTACTGGTTTTGGCTATGGCTATTGTAATTCTATATGTGGCAACTGGAAAGATATTGAATTTATTTATGTTGATGATTCTATTGATAAAACAGTTGCATCAGTAAAAACTAAGACTTTGCCAACAAAACTCAATTACGAAATTGGGGAAGAGCTTGTTCTTGATGGGGCTGAATTTGAAGCATATAACCAAGATGGTGTTTATCTTGGATTATTAGATAACTCAAAGATAGAAATTAATAACAAAAAACTTTTTGAGAGTGGCAAAGTAGAATTAAAGTATCAAAATGTAGAATTCTATGTTGATGTTATTGTTTCAAATATTGTAAAACAAGATTTAAATACATTAGACAATATGACAATCAAATATTATGATGTTGATAGCACATCTGATACTAGAAGAGCGGCTTTAGATACAACAAATAGTTATTTGGAGAAAGTTTCTAGTGGCTCATATTTTGAATATGTGATTGATAGTGATAAAGAAAGAACTATTTCAATTTCTGCTGAAATTGCCACAAATGCTTATTTAACAAAAGCAGGAGATACTAATTATAAAGATTATGATACTGGTATTGAAGGGTTTAATCAAAGTTATATTGGATCATATGACTTAGATATGTCTAGAATCGTAAAATTATCAAATACCATAAATGATGTAACAACTGAATTTGATACAAATAAAAATGCAATTGCAAAAGGACATGTAATTAATGCTGAAGATGATGCAGAGATTGCAAAAAATTATAGACTACCAGCACAACAATGGGAAATGGCAGATGATTTATGCACGAAAAAATTTGAAAACTTAGAATTAGGTGAAATTAAATTAAGCAAAGGTACTAACATTGTTCGTATAACATTGAATGGTTATTTAGCCAAAAACACTTGGTCGTTTGGCGGCTATGCTTGTGGTAACTGGAAGAGTATATCTATTACATTTAAATAAAGGAGAGTAGAAAAATGAGTAAAAAAGAAAAAAAGACAATGTCTACTAAAAAATGTGCTTCGATATTTGTACCATTAAGTGCATTAACATTAGCTATTGCTATTGCAGTACCTATTTTCTCAAATATATTTAGCCCAACGTTGGATACAGTTTTTGGTAAAGGTGAACTTGTTACTGAGGCAAACAAAAATATTGATTCAGATTACTATAAAAAAAAATCTGATGTAGAAGCACTTGAAGAAAGTGTAAATCTAACCGCAGATATTGCAAAAGAAGGTGTTGTTTTATTAAAAAATGATAACTGTTTACCGCTAAGTGAAAATGATGTTATTTCACCATTTGGCTATAGTTACTATCGTACTGGTGTTAGCGGTGGCTCTGCAAACTGGAGTGGTGCAAAACTGGAAACAAAATCATTGTCCACATCTATTAAAGAAAACTTTAAGGTCAACAGCACTATAGAGGATATAACATTAAGAAAAGCAAAAGTAATAAACACAAAAGCAGCTGCAGGTACAGAACCGATTGACATTCCTATTATTAATGGGTTGACTAGGGCACCAGTATATGCTTTGGATTCTACTGCATATATTGGTCACGAAGCAGATTTAAATAACACGATAGGTGTTATGGCAGTTTACAGATCTTGTGGCGAAGGTTCTGATTTCAAAATGGATGGCTACGAAGGTGGATCAGAACATGCTCTTCAATTAACTGGTGAAGAAATGAAAACTTTACGTTTTATGAAAGCAAATTGTAAAAAAACTATTTTAATTAATACAGCAGTTAATATTCTTGAAATTAATGATGAAGTAAATAGTTTATGTGATGCAATTATGTATATGCCTAACCCTGGTAGCGCCGGTGCTGGAGTTATAGGAGATATTTTAGCGGGTAAAGTAAATCCAAGTGGAAAAACAGTTGATACTTGGTCTAAAGACTTTTTAAGTATTCCATCAAGTGTTAATTTTGGCTTTGGAGGCACAGGGCCTTATAAAAAAGGAAATCCCCAAATGACTTATACTAATGTTAAGCAACTTGATGGCTCTTCTAATGGTACATTTGTACAATACGAAGAAGGCATTTATGTTGGTTATAGATGGTATGAAACAGCTTATAAAGAAGGAAAAATCAATTATGATGAAGAAGTTGCTTTCCCATTTGGACATGGCTTAAGTTATACATCGTTTACACAAGAAATAGTTGATCAAAAGATTAATGATAATAAAGTTACTTTAACTGTAAAAGTTAGCAATACTGGTGATGTCGCTGGTAAAGATGCTGTTCAAGTTTATTATGAGGCACCGTATACTGAATTTGATAAGACAAATGGTATTGAAAAGTCTTCAAAAAATTTAATTACATTCGATAAGACTGATACTATTGAAAGTGGTAAAAGTCAAACAATTGAAGTAAGTTTCAATATTGATGAAATGTCTTCTTATTATTATAAAAGAGATAACGGTGATGGAACTAAAGGTTGTTATTTCTTAGAAAAAGGCGACTATACCATTCATTTAGGAAAGAATGCCCATGAAGATTTTGATACTTGGACATATAACAATTCTAAAGATATCTTCTATGATAATTCTAATCCAAGACAAAGTGAAAAGGACGGACAATCTAAATTAGATAAAGAAGGCAATCCAACCGGAGAAGCTAAAAATGGTGGCGATTTTGTAGCGGCTACAAACATGTTCCAATCTAGTAGTGATTTTATGAACGAAGATGGAATTACTAATTTATCTAGAAAAGATTTCACTGCTACATACCCAACTACTCCAACTGAAGCAGATAGAACATTAAAAGATGTTTATAAAGAAGAATTTGATTCTTATAAATCAAGTGTTATGGATATTAGAGAACATCCAGTTCTAGGTAATCAAAAAGGATCTAAAGTTCGTGATACTAGACCATTTAAGATTGAACAAAAAGGATTAGTTTTATCTAGTTATCGTGGTGTTGATTATGATGATGAATCTTGGGATGATTTATTAAATCAAATTTCATTTAGAAACAAGGATAATCTTAACCAAATTGGTAAATTGCTAGCATATGGTGCTTATAACACTGGCGCGCTTGATGCAATTAATAAGATTTCAACCGAAGACTTTGATGGACCAGATGGATTTTCGACATTTGGTTCTAAAAAAGATTGGACTTGGTGTAACTATTCATCTCAAACAATAACGGCTTGTACATTTAATCCTCGCTTAGCTTATCAAAGAGGAAAAACAATGGGACAAGAAGGATTAAGTAATAATGTTCAAGGATTATATGCTCCTGCGATGAACTTACATAGATCACCATTCGGCGGAAGAAATGCTGAATATATTTCAGAAGACCCAGTAATTTCTGGTGTAATAAGTGCAAATATTATGTCTGGTGCTGCCGATGGTGGTATTTATACATATATGAAACATTTCGCTCTTAATGATCAAGATTCTAATAGAACACAAATGGTTATGACTTGGGCCAATGAACAAACAATTCGTGAATTATATTTAAAACCATATGAAATTTGCGCGAAAACTGCGCGTCAAAAATTATATTATTATAATACTGAAACAAAACAAAATGATTACAAAGTAATTCGTGGTTGCACAGCAGTTATGACTGGATTTAACTGTATTGGCCCAGTAATGTGTTCTCAAAACTGGTATTTAAATACTGGCGTATTAAGAAATGAATGGGGATTTGAAGGTATGGTTATTACTGACTATGGTCCAAAAGTAGAAATGGATCAAATGGTTAGAAGTGGCAATGATTTCTACTTAACCGCCTTTTCAGGAATTAAAGGTCAATCAATGACAGACGTATTTAAAGATAGTTCTTCAATTACCTCTTTACACTCAATTAGAAAAGCAATCAAAAATATTTGTTATACATTAGTTAATTCTGGTACTTATAACGGAATTGCCCCTAATGCTAGATCTTATAGAAAAATGGCAACATGGGAAATTTGGATTAATTATGTATTAACAATTTCTATGTATGCTTTAACAGCTGGATTCCTTTCTATAGTAGCTGTTAATTATGTGCAAAATCGTAAAAAAAAACAAGTGCTAGCAACCACTGCTGAAGCAGTAGCGGAAGATACAAACATAAATGTTATTCCACCTATAGAAGAACAAGAACCAAATAAAATGATGCTTATTCGTAAGCCGTTTAGTGAAAAAATAGAAGCAGCAAACGATGAAGTAAAAAATTATTACAATACTTTAAAAGAACTACTTTTATCTTATGGACTTAGTTCTCGTATATCGATGAGCGGAGAAACATTTAAGTATAATAAACAAGAATTAGCAAAAATAACTCTTGTTGGAAAAACTTTACGTTTACATTTGGCTTTAAATCCAGAAGATTATCAAGGATCGACAGTTAATGTTAAGAATGACTCTAGTAAGAAAACTTATCAAAGCATACCAACATTAATTAAGATTAAATCTCCATTAGCGTTCAAAAGAGCGCAAATGCTAATTATTGATTTAATGCAAATGAATCAAATTAAAAAAGTAGATTAATAAAAATAGGTTATTTGAGTGAATATAATTATTTCTCTCTTCTAACCTTTTTTTGTGATAAAAAGCAACAAAAAAACAGGTAGAAGGAGGATAAGGTTGGAGTTTGTTTTTTTGGTTCTACCTGTTTTAGTTTTAATAAATGCTTAGGACATTTATTAGTTGGAATGCTTTGATTATTTGCATAATTTAATTATAGAACAATTAATTATAAAATCTATTGCAATTAATTTGAAAATATATTGCATTATATGTAGTGGACTAAATAAGCAATAAAAAACAGATAGATTGTTTAAATCATGATTAAATCCATTGACAAAATCTATCTGTTTTTGATTTTTAAATTATAACTTAAGCTGCAACCACTAAGTATTCTCTTACCGCTAATGAGAGATCAGAAGTAGTTGTATTATTAAATTTATAATAGGTCATAATATTAGCATTGCCTAAGTTGTTTGCAGTTAGTACTATTGTTTTTGTTTCTTTTGAAGCAATAGTAAATGTTTCATTAGCATTTCCAACTGCTTCTGGATTTCCACTAGCATTTGTTTGGAATAAAGAAATATTAAGTTCTTCTTCGCCATTATTAGTTAGAATAAATGTAAATTCATAAGTTACGCCTGATGAAACAGTTGTTGGAATCATTGATATAAAGTACCAACCAGCTTGAACACCACCTGCATAATTAAATGAGTTTTCTTTTTCTAAATGACCATCTACATTAATGATAGAACTAGACATTTGTTTAATTAAAGAACTTCTATCAAATCCATTTATTCTTGTATGAATTGGTGCAGTAGCACCTTCTAATCTTGTATTGATTGATGAAATCTTATCAAAATAAGGAGTTAATGTCGCATCTTCAGTTATTACATAGTTATTAGAATCATAAACTTTTGATTCATCATTAGCGTCAACCCAACCAGCTAAAGTGTAACCTTCAGGAGCGGTAATCTTTAAGTGAGATAATGTTGTTCCTTCAGTCATATCTCTACTAGTTAAATTACCTTTTTTGAAGTTAACAGCAAAATTTGTATCATCGCCATTTTTAATTGTTATTTTATGAGTTGGTAATGCATCACTAGATTCGACTTTTTCAAAATATTGAGCAACAGCAATTACTGGATTAGTTCTCATATTACCAGTGAATTTATAATTTGTTAAAATATTATTATTGTTAAATAAATTAGATTTTAATTCGAGCGTAAATGTTGCCAATTCACCAATATCAAGGATTAATGATTTATTTGGAAGAGCATCTAGACCAATAGCCTCTTCACTTTGTGAATCGCCACTTGTTCGGATTTGTTGTACTTCCAAACCAATCTTTTCAGTTCCTAAATTTTGAATTTTATATGTGACAAACATATGTTCGCCAGAAACTTTCATAGGAGCCATACCATTAAACCAATATCCACTTAAAGCAGATTTATTTGGATAATATAAAGTGGCTTGTTCAGACATGCCATTTTTATTATAAATTGCACCAGATGCAATGCTTACATTAGTAAATCCGTTTGCCTTATTCCAAGTAGATCCGCTAGCATTTAAATTAACTTTACCATTAGCGGTTGACATATTATTTGTATAATTATCAACTTCATAATATGGTTCTAACATTGTATCAGCAGTGATATTTTTTAATGTAAATTTTGAGGTAAATACTTGCTTATAATCTAGAATATCATTGTGTTTCATAAATCCGACAAGATGATATCCAGTATGTTCTGGAGCTTGAACACCGCTAACAACTTGACCATTACCATATAGTTTTTTAGTTGAACCATCAGCAAAAGTAGCACCTTTAGCTAACGATAAATACCAAGCATCAAATGTCTTTGTTTCATCGTGTTCACCACAGATACAAGATTTATAATATGTTCTACCAGATTTTTTAAATGCAT
>CALBGF010000023.1 GCA_937893635.1 uncultured Mollicutes bacterium
AGATTTTTTGATTCATTGATCTTAATAGATAAAATGAATTCGCTTAAAGTCATATTTGTTTCTTTTTTAACGCGTTCAAATAATACACTTTTACTTGTATATAAAGAAGAACATATGTCTTTTGATTTAATTGGAGTATTTAAATTATTTAATATATATTTAGTGAGTTCGCTAATAAATACACTATTAGTTTTATTCTTGATTTTAGCAACTCGCTTAGTAAAATCTATAACCATATTCATTTGTAAAGTATAGATATCACTTTCATTATTAATTAATTCCATTTTTTGAATGTATAAATCGCTGAGTGATAAAGCTTCATCTTGATCTAACATGCCTTTTATTGCGGCGCGGCTCATTAATGTGGCGGCAACAATAAAAGTGTTTTTTGCTTGCCTAAGTGAGTCATTAGATAACACTCCTGGTCTAATCGAAGGAGCATTTTTAATCCAATTATTTAGGTTATCGATATCGCCGCGTTCCACTAATTTACAAAGACTATTTTCAATATCGATAGTGTTATGTTGTGCACTTGTCGGTTGAGTGATTTTAATATTTGCAATTTCGTTATAAATGTTGTCATTCATGTTCGAAGCTTCTTTATCATTAATTAATATTTCTTTTAATGATACTTTTTTATTATTTAAAATATAATTGAACATAATTAAAGACTCTAAAATACTTTCTAATGGCATAGAAATAATAGCTTTCATAGCATTACTAAATTCATCTAAAAAGTCTTTTTCAATTCCTAGTTCAAAGGCTAAATTGCTTAATGTTGCGTTATCAGGGACTATTAATCTAGAAGGACCAATTACTAATAAATTAGATTTATAATGTACATATCCATAATAAAAAAAATCAGAAGTGGTAATATAGCCAATATCATTTGTTTTAGCTAATAAATCATCTTTCACTAATTGAGCTGGATCTTTAATAAGTGGAACAATAGATGAAAAATAAATTTGTTTGCTATTTTTATATATGCGAACGGGCACCCCAGAAAGATTAGCTAAAGAGTTCGCTAAATATGTTAAGTCAATGTTCTTCAACGTTATCACCTAGGAATATAATACAAAAACACGGAATATAGTGCAAGAAATTAAGCGCTTTCTTTTGATATTATTAAATCAGGAGATAAAAGAATGGATATTAAAAGTAAAATTGCCCAAATGACATTAGATGAAAAAACTAAACTATTAAGTGGTTATAAAACAATGAATACTTATCCAATTAATCGTTTAGAAATACCATCACTTAATTTATCCGATGGACCTAACGGCTTAAGAAAAGAAGATGAAAGTGGAGACTCATTAAATGGAGTAAGTAATTCTTTGCCGGCGACATGTTTTCCTACTGGAGTAACACTAGCTAGCACATGGGATAAAAATTTATTATACAAAGTTGGTAAAGCAATAGGAGAAGAATGTAATTATTATAATATTAATGTTTTGTTAGGACCTGCGATTAATATTAAAAGAAATCCTAAATGTGGAAGAAACTTTGAATACTTTAGTGAAGATCCTTTATTAAGCGGTTATTTAGCAAGCGAATATATTAAAGGATTACAAAGTCAAAATGTAGCAGCAACTTTAAAACATTTTGCTTGTAATAACAATGAAAAATATCGTTTTACAGGTGATTCAATCGTTGATAAAAGAGCGTTACATGAAATTTATTTAAAGCCTTTTGAATTAGCCGTTAAACACGCTAAACCATGGGCGGTAATGAATGCTTATAATAAAATTAATGGTATTCATGCCTCAGAGAATAATTATTTAATGAATGATATATTAAGAAATTCATGGCACTTTGATGGATTGGTTATGACTGATTGGGGCGGAATAGTGGATCGCGTTAAAGGACTAAAAGCAGGTACTGATTTAGAAATGCCAGGCATGGTAGAACATAATATTATTTCTTTATATAATGCTACTAAAGAGAAAAAGATAGATGAGTCGCTAGTGGACAAATCGGTAGAAAATATATTAAAAACAATTGAAAGAACTAGAACTAATAAACATGAATGTGATTTTGAAAAGAACTATAATTTTGCGGTTGAAGTTGCTCGTTCAGGAGCAGTGTTATTAAAAAATGATAATGTTTTACCAATAGATAAAAATACAAAAGTTCATGTTATTGGTGGATTATTTGAAGAAATAAGATACCAAGGTTCAGGTTCATCTTTATTAAACCCTAAAAAATTATCATATCATAAGGATGGATTCTTAAAACGCAATATCGATTATCATTTTTCTTTAGGATATAAAGCAAGCGAATTAAACAGTGATGAAAAATTAGAACAAGAAGCATTAAACGACTTAAAAGATAATGAACTTATCTTATATTATATGGGACAAAATGATTATGTTGAATCAGAAGGATTTGACAGAGAAGTAACAACATTACCAGAGAATCAATTAAGCTTGCTTAATAAGTTATTGAATTTAGGTAAAAAAGTAGTAGTTATTTTGTTTGGTGGAAGTTTTGTTGAATTGCCTTTTTTAGATAAAGTAAAAGCTATCTTATATATGGGTTTAGCGGGAGAAGGCATAGGAGAAGCCACTAGTGATTTGATATTTGGAGAACATTCTCCAAGTGGAAGATTAACGGAGACATGGCCATTATCTTATCAAGATGTTCCTTTTGGTGAAACCTTTACCTTAAATCCTAATGAAATATACAAAGAATCAATTTATGTCGGGTATCGCTATTATGAAACTATTAACAAACATGTGGCTTTTCCATTTGGCTATGGCTTATCCTACACTAAATTTGTTTATAGTGATATGAAAGTAGAAACCAATAACCAAGATATATCGGTTTCTTTAAAGATTAAAAATATTGGCGATTTTGATAGTGAAGAAGTTATTCAATTATATGTGTCGCACTTAAACAGTAATATTTATCGACCAATAAAAGAATTAAAAGCATTTGATAAAGTTAAATTAAAGGTAAATGAAGAAAAAACTATTTCACTTATAATAAATAATGACGATTTAAAAGTTTATGATGTTAATGTTAATGAATTTTGCTTAGAAGAAGGAAAATATAAAATCATTATTGGAAAGAATGCTCATGAAAATATTTTAGAAAAAGATATTGATATTAAAGGCTTAAAATTAGAAAAGACAAAAGAGAATATCAAAAAGTATTATGAAAATATTAATAACTTAATTAATATTAGTGATATGGAATATGCCAAATTATTTGATCTAAATATTAATAACTATGAATTTTCTAAGTTGCCTTACACCATGGAAACGCCAATTGGTGAATTTAACTCTTTTGTTGGAAAAATCTTTAAAAATGCTGTTTGTAATGTTGGACTTAAACAATATAAAAAGGCACTTAAATTAAAAGATAGTCCAAAAAAGGAACGTGAAAAAAAGACGGGATTGTTTGTTTATAAGTTAATGCCTAATAATTCTTTAAGATCATTATGTTATTCTTCAAGTGGTCAGTTACCATATAATGTGGCTAAAGGATTAGAACAATTTATTAATGGGCATTATATAAAAGGTATCAAAGCAATGTTAAGAAAGGAAAAAAGAAATGAAAAGTAATTTATTAAATTCTAAAAAATTAAATTCAAAAATTAAAAGTAAAAATGTCACTAATAAAGAAAAGTGGCTAGGTTACTTAATTGGTCCAGCTGGAGCATTATTGCTAAATGCGGTTTTAGCCACATATTTAAATGTTTATTATACGGATGTTTTAGATTTAACGACAGTTTGGGGCGGAATATTTTTAACAATTTTCCCAATTGTCTCTAAAATTATTGATGCCATTACGAATGTGATAATGGGATATGTTATTGATCGAACTAAAACAAAGCAAGGTAAGGCTAGACCTTGGTTACTTCTAAGTGCACCATTATTAGCTATTACTGGTGTTTTGCTATTTGTTGTTCCTAGTGGAAGTACTACTTTACAAGTTGTATGGGTAATGCTTTCTTATAATTTGTTTTATTCTTTTGCTTATACAATATTTAATATGGCACATGGATTAATGGTACCATTATCAACAAGAAATACTACTCAACGTGGCGGATTATCGGTGTTTAATCAAATTACTACAATTATGATTTCTGGCATTGTAGTAGCATTAATTTTTCCAATGGTTATAATGCCAATGATTGGTGTTAATAAAACAAGTTGGATTATTTTAATGTCGATACTTTCCATTTTAGCGCTTCCTTTAACGCTTATTGAGTATTATTTTACCAAAGAAAGAATTACGGAAGAAAAAAATGATATTGAAGAAAAAAATGTACCATTTAAATTACAATTAAAAGCAATATTTACTGATAAATATGTCATGTTATTAATTTTATATTTTCTTATTTACACTATTGGATCTACATTAAAAAATATTTCATTAGTATATTATTGTAACTATGTTTTAGGAACATATAATGATGGAATTACTCAAACATTAGTGTCAGTATTAGGCGGTATTCCAATGGGGATAGGCATATTCCTTGTATGGCCATTAGCAAAAAAATTCGGTAAAAGAAATGTAACAATGATTGGCTTTTTAATTTATGCAATTGGCAGTGCTATATGTTGGATTTTCCCTAATAATATGGTTCTAGTGTTAGTGGGACAATTTATTAAAAATATTGGTGGTTTACCATGTGCATATGTGTTTATGGCTTTATTTGCTGATGCTTTAGATAATATTGAATGGCGTACTGGCTTTAGAACGGATGGTGTAGCCATGTCAATTTATAGTATTATTACAGTGGCTATGATGGGAATTTGTACTGGAATATTTAATTTAGGATTAAGCAATAATGGTTATATTAAGCCAGTTACTTTAGAAAATTATCTTTCTAATCCAAATAAATTTATTGGCTTAGTAACACAACTTTCTCCAGATCAATTTGCTGACTTAAAACCAGATGCTTCCATTGCTTTTATTCAAAATAATGGCGTTAATAATTTCTTTACTTTCTCATTTGTGGGATTAGAAGTTATTACTGGCTTATTATGTGCATTAATTTTATTATTTGTAAATGTTGAAAAAACAATAAATAAAAAACAACTTGTTCTAGTAGAAAGAGAAAAAGAACTTTTCAAAAAAGAAGGTAAAGAATGGTTGCCAGCGGAAGAAAGAAATGCTTTAGAAATTGCTCGCCAAGAAAAAGAAGCTGAAGAAATACTTGTACAAGAACTTAAAGATAAATGTAAAAAGTTATCTTTAGATTTTGATAAAGAATATAAAAAACATGTTTTAAAGTTAAAAGAAAAGAAAGAAAAAAGCATAGAAAAAGAAACTAAAAACAAAGAAAAGCAAATTCAAAAAATAAATAAGAAACTCGCTAGAACAAGCAAAGAAAAACAAATTGCTTTAGAAGAAAAAGAAAAGATTAAAGAAGAAAAAATTAATGCTTATTGGGAAAAAGAAAAAATACAAGGCGAAAAAGATTATGCTTACTATCAAGAGGAATTAAGAAAATATGAAAGTAGATAATATTTTAATTGAATATTTAAATAATCCTATTGGAATAGGTATAAAAAGTCCTCGCATCACTTGGAATGATTTTGATATAACTAAACAAGATAGTTTTGAAGTGTTTTACAAAGTTAATGGAGTAAGTAAAACAAGTGGAATAATTAAATCTTCATCAATGAATTATATCTTTAAAGAAGAGTTTCAAAGTAGAGATTATGTTACTTTTAAAATTAAAATTTATGATGAAAAAGGAAATAGTAGTGATTATTCTTCTATGCACCATTTTGAAATGGGATTACTAAGTCCAAATGATTGGATGAGTCATTGGATTAGTGGAAACTATAAAGTAAATAAAAATAAAAGATATCCAGTTGATTATTTTAAAAAGGAAATCGATATTAAAAGCATCAAAAAAGCCCGCCTTTATATTAGTGCGTGTGGATTATATGAAGCATTTATCAATGATGCTAGAGTGGGTGACTTCATTTTAGCACCAGGATCTACTGATTATCATAAAAGAATTCAATATCAAACCTATGATGTGACGAATTTATTAAAAAAAGGAAAGAACGTTATTAATCTTCTTTTAGCGGATGGCTGGTATCGTGGAAGTATTGGCGCTAAAGGACGTAAAAATACATATGGAACAGTAACAAAAGTTATTGCACAACTAGAAGTTTTTGATAATGATAACAATAAAACTACTTATATTACCGATGATAGTTGGTCGTGGTCTAATGATGGTCCAATGCTATTTAGTGATTTAAAAGATGGTGAAATCATTAATAATCAAAAAATACCATCTTATAAAAATAAGGCAAAAATTGTAAAATTTAATGCCAATTTAAAAGAATCTAATAATGAAGCAGTAATTGAAAACGAATATCATAAACCAATCAAAATTTGGAAAAGCAAATCTGGTAAGCAAATTGTTGAATTTTCTAATAATATCGCAGGTTATATTGCTTTTTCTATTAATGCTAAAAAAGATAATGTTATTAATATTGAAATGGGCGAAATGCTTGATGAAGATGGCGAACTAACTTTAAAAAATATTCAATGTATTCATAAAAAGAAAAAAACACCTTTACAAAAAGTAACTTTCATTTGTAAAGAAGGAGAAAATAATTATCATAGTAAATTTTTCTTTGCTGGATTTAAGTATTTATCAATTGATAGCAATGTTGAATTTAACAATGATAATATAAAACAAATTGGTATTTCAACAAAATTAGAGAACACGTCTTCATTTAAGTGTTCTAATAAACTAATTAATGTTTTTTACGATAATACACTGCGAAGCTTAAAAAGCAATTCTATTGATATTCCGATGGATTGTCCTACTCGAGAAAGAATGGGATGGACAGGTGATTCACAAGTCTTTTTTGAAACAGCCAGTTTTTTAACAAATTACGCAGCATTTACTAGAAAGCATTTAACTGATGTGTTTGACCGTCAAACAAAAAATGGTTGCTTACCACAAATTGCGCCATATTCTGCTGAAGACTGGTTTATGTCAGTAATGAATGGATCAGTAGGATGGGCAGATGTAGGAATATTATCGCCAATGCGTTTTTATAAAAAGTATGGAGATAAGCGTATTTTAATTGATAATTATGAAAAAATGGTTAAATACGCAAAATTTATGATTCATAGATGCGGAAGAGCAAAAGGAATATATGCTGTATACGCTAAACCACTTCATTTATCTAAAGAAAATAAAAAATATGGGGTAAATACCGGACAATCATATGGAGAATGGGCTGAGCCAAATGATATTAAATCATTTGCATGGACAGATTTTGCTGAGCCTCATCCTGAGGAATCAATGGCTTACACTTATTGGATGATGGATAATATGATTGAAATATCTAATATTATTGGAAGAAAAGAAAACAATGCTTTATTTATTGAATATAGTGATGGCATTAAGAAAGCTTATCAAGAATTAGTGGATAAAAATAAATTCTCATTAGATACTAATCGTCAAGCTAAACTTGTTCGTCCACTTTTTTTGAATTTGTTAAATGAAGAACAAAAAATAAAGGCTAAAAAGTATTTGATTAAGGCTTTAAATGATTATGATTGGCGTTTAGGAACAGGTTTTTTATCCACTCCATTTATTCTTTATGTTTTAAGTGATATAGATGTGAATTATGCTTATAAGTTATTAGAAAATGAAAAAATGCCGGGATGGCTATATATGGCTAAAAATAATACTGGCACTATTTGGGAAGGATGGGAAGGACCTAACGCTCAACAAGGAATTGCTTCACTTAACCATTATTCAAAAGGAGCGATGGTTGAGTGGCTTTTTAAAGGAATGTGTGGTATTAATATTATCAAAGAAAATATGATACGTATTAGTCCTATTATTGGCGGAACTATTAAGTTTGCTAGTGCAAGTTATCAAAGTATCTATGGCTTAATTAAATCTAGTTGGAAGATAGAAAATGATAAAATTATATTTGAAATTGAAATACCAGGTAATGTTGAATGTGAATTTGAATATAAAGATATTAAAAAATATTTAGAAAATGGAAAACACGTGTTTGAATATTCTTTATAAAGATAAAAACGTCATAGAACAAAAACTATGATGTTTTATTTTGAACTATTGACCTAAAGTTAAGTTTAGGTGCTATATTGTTTTTGAGGTGATAAAATGAAGAAAAATTTTGCATTACTTACGACGATGTTAATGCTTAGCTCTTGTGGAAATAACAGTGCAAGTTCTTTAAATTGTTCTAATAATGTAAGCGGAACTAGTAATGGAAGTGATTCGATTATCAGTACTAATCATAAAATTTTACTTGTTTATTTTTCTTGTACAGGGACAACGGAAAGAGTGACCACAAAAATTGCTAACAACATTGAAGTAACAACATTTAAAATCGAGCCAAAAGTTCCATATACTAGTGAAGATTTAAATTATAATAATAGTAATTGTAGAGCAAATATTGAGCAAAATGATTCAACAAGTAGACCAGAAATTGCTAATCAAATAGCGGATATATCAACTTATGATACTTTAATACTTGGATATCCTATTTGGTGGGGCAAAGCACCTAAAATCATTTACACTTTTTTGGAAAACTATAATTGTGATGCATTTACTATTTATCCATTTTGTACATCAGGCAGTTCCCCTATTAGCGGGAGTGAGTCTGATTTACATTCGATATGCAATACTTCAACTTGGAAAAACGGAAGAAGACTTACAACAAATAGTTCGAATGAAGACATTAAAAATTGGTTAGTAGATTTATATAATTAGGATTTTATTTTAAGTTAAAAAATATTAAATTAATATTGTAAGAAAAGAAAGGTGAACATTAT
>CALBGF010000024.1 GCA_937893635.1 uncultured Mollicutes bacterium
ATAGTGGGAGTTTCCACAAATAAGGCACCAATTCCTGAAGATCCATACTCAATGATAGAAAATATGTGGAAAATGCTACTAATTATCCCAATCCCTTTAGGTTCAATGATTTTTGGTATTGTATTAACTATTAAGCATTTTAAATGTAAAAGAAATATTATTGGTGGAGCAATAATGACTATATTATTAGCAATTTATGGTTCATTTAGTTTTGTTTTTGAAAAGCCAAGTCATGATATAGCTGATTTAAACAATATCGCGGCATCTATAAATATTTCTTTACCTAGCGAAGGCTATGTTTCTATTTCTAATGAAGTATCAAAGACTAATGAAAATCAAACGATTAATACTACATTTTATGCAAGATTTAACGACAAAAATGCGATGATTATGGATATTAATTCTAATGAAAACTGGAAAGATAATATTGATTTTATTCCTACTAATACTGTACCAGTTACATATACTAGTCTAACCGCTAATTACGATTATTATCTTGTTTATAATGTAACAAAAAAAGAATATAACAATATATCAAGTTCCAATAAAGAAAATGAATTTTGGTATTTGTCATATTCTAGTTCTTCAAATCTTCTAATAGGTATTAATTTTGATTTATAATATTAAGCACCTAATAATTTTAGTTCTGCACCTTTATAATAAATGTTGAAATTGTCTTGGCCATCAACATCAAATGCACATTGCAAGTTTTGAATAGTGGTTTCTGAACTTTCAATAGTTTCATAGGTGCTACTTTCTTTAACATATGAAATCATTTCTGATGATGAAGAAGATTTCATACCCCAAGATTTAACAAAGAATTTACATGGATAACTTTCGTTATTTACTTTAATGGTAAAATCTTTGGTTTCAACTGCTACACTAGCATTAGTTTCATTACGAATAGCGACGATTGTAACAAAGACATCATTGTCACTAGATTCTGTTTCTTTTAAGCATTCAAAATATTGACCATTGTCATATTTAGATTTATAAAAGTATAAATTATTATTTCCTTCAGTATCGCAAGAAACTAAGGCAATAGAAACAAGTAAAATAGGTAAGATTACTAAATTTTTTTTCATATTAACTCATCTCCGAGGAATATTATAAAACGTTTATTTATAATAACAAGTAGTAACTTTAAAAAATTAATTCAACAAGTATGATAATAAAAGGAACAAATACAATTAATAGAAGTGTTGATAAGAAACAAGTATCACTAGAAGTAATTGCTTCTTTGTTATAAGTAACACAAAATGTATTTACGACAGCACTTACTGGCGCTGCAAAGCAAATAATTATAGCAGAAACCATTTCTGTACTTAAATTAACATTAGGTATTAATAAGAACAAGTAGACAATTATTCCAATAATAATAGGCGATATTACGCTTCTAAATATTGATATAAACCAAGCGTTTTTACTTGTAAATGCACTTTTAATGTCAATGTCACCTAATGTAACACCAATAAGTAACATACTTAATGGCATAGTTAAATTAGCAATCGTGCTCAATGATTTATATAACCATGGCACAGTTTTATCGATTCTAAATATACTATAATTAACTTCATCTATAGCAACTTTTGGAAGAATTGGTTGAGCAATCCATAAAATCATTGAAGTTAGCATTGCAATGATAATTGGATTACAGAATACATTTTTCAATGTATCTTTAATGGCGCCTCTTTCTAACTTTGTTTCAGATATTATGATAAAACAATAAATATAAAGAAACATTCTAAATGGAATTGACATAATATTTCCAACTAAAACACCAGTATAACCATAAATTGCTTTTACTAATGGAAGACCAAATAAGGTAATTTGACCAAATGTCATTAAAATAGCATAAATTGATCTTCTTGTTGTATGACACTTATGAAATACTAAATGCCCTATAAACAAACAAACTAAATAAGCAATAACTGTAAATAAAATAATCCATCCAGATTGCGCTAAAATAGTAGTATCGAAATCAATAATAAAGCCAGTGAATGCCAAACAAGGTAAAGCAATTTTCATTAAAATAGTAGTTAATGTTTTTTTACTATGTTCATTAAATAAATTTACTTTTCTTAAGGTAAAACCTAAGATAATTAATGCAATAGTGGTAAATATTGCTGATAAGAAATCATTATTTGTAATAGCTTTAATAGCGTCACTCATAAAATCATCTCCAACGCTATATTTAATCACTAAAATGTATTTTCTTCAACAACTATTAGTTTATGCTATAACAAATATATAATTTTGTTATAAAGGAAAACGTATAATATGGTATAATTCTTATTAAGGCGGCGATTATTTATGGATTCATTTTCTTTGGAATTTTTAAAAAAAATATTATCAAATGAGTATAGCAAGAATTATGTTGATGACATATTAGCTGGATATAGCGTTAACCGCAAAACAACAATTCGTGTTAATACTTTAATCTCCACATTAGAAGAAGTAATCCAATTCTTAGATAA
>CALBGF010000025.1 GCA_937893635.1 uncultured Mollicutes bacterium
TTACTATGGTGCCGGCTAGAGGATTCGAACCCCCGACCCACTGATTACGATTCAGTTGCTCTACCAACTGAGCTAAGCCGGCATGATTTTAAAAAAATGCAATATCGAAACTTAATTCGCATATCCTGCATTTCCTATTTATTATACAACAAGTTCGTTAAAAAAGAAAAGTAAAATAGGCATTTTCATTATCTTTTTTCCTCAAATAAGAATATCTTGTTTTAGGGGGATTTCTTATGTACTATCAAACTTTTAATAGTTATGTACCTTATTCACCATATGAGCCAAGTGGTGAAGAATACAATTATCGTAGCACAACAATGAACTCAAATAGATTTTTTGGCTTAAAAGAAGGATTTGAAAGTGGTAATATTTTAAAACAAGAATATTTGCCATATAAAAATTATAAAGTACCTTCAGTGACCACTAATAACGAAAAAGATAGCTTTTTAGTGGAATTGATGATGAAATATGATTATATGCATGATTTAAATTTAATCTTAGATATTTATCCTACTGATAAAGAAGCTTTAGCCTTATTTTTAGATGTGCGCAACCAATATTTAAAGACTCGTGAAGAGTATGTTAAACGCTTTGGACCATTATGCGTTGAAGACGCAAATGATGCTAATGGAACATTTAATTATGTTACTATTCCTAGTCCATGGTTAATTAAATAGGAGGATTAAATATGTGGAAATATAGTAAAAGTCTTTTATATCCAATTAATATTAAAAAGCGCGACTTAAAAATGGCTAACTTTATTATTACTCAATATGGCGGTCCATATGGTGAATTAGGTGCTGCTTTACGTTATTTAAATCAACGCTACACAATGCCAGATGAAAGAGGTAGAACATTACTCACTGATATCGGAACCGAAGAATTAGGTCATGTAGAAATGATTTGTACCATGTTATATCAATTAATGAAAGGTAGTTCCTTACAAGAATTAGCGGAAGTAGGATTAGATAAACACTATGCTCAACATGGATTAGGTTTGTTCCCAACTGATGTGAATGGTGTTGCTTTTTCCATGACTAATGTTGGCGCTACTGGCGATTATGAAGCCGACTTAGAAGAAGATTTAGCCGCTGAACAAAAAGCCAAATTAACATATGAACATATTATTGATTTAGCAAAAGATCCAGATTTAATTAATCCGCTTCTTTATTTAAGACAAAGAGAAGTTGTTCATTACAATCGTTTTAAGAATATGCTTGATGTCTATAAAAAAGAATTCGGTAAAAAGTAAATAAAAATGGTGCATACACTTTAAGCAGGTATGCACCATTTATTTTAAATTATTTCTTTTCTACTTTTTCTACTTTTTTGACTTCAACTTTTTCAGTTTTTTCGTTAGTAGCTAAAGTTTCTTTTAAAGAAGCTAATAATCCAGTTACATTAGCAATATCACTTGGTACAACAATTTTTGTTGATTGACCTTCTGCAACCTTTTCTAATGCCTCAAATCCTTTAAGAGTTAAATAACCTGGATTTGGATTTGCTTCATTAATTCTTCTAATTCCTTCAGCTTGTGCTTCTGCAATACGAAGAATTGCTTCTGCTTGACCTTCAGCTTCTTTTACAGCTTGAATTCTTGTAGCTTCAGCATTTAATATAGCAGCTTCTTTTTTACCTTCAGCGGTTAAAATTGCGGCTTGCTTTTCACCTTCAGCAGTTAATATAGCTTCACGTTTTTGACGTTCAGCACGCATTTGTTTTTCCATTGCTTCTTGAATATCACGTGGTGGCAAAATATTCTTTAATTCCACACGATTTACTTTAATTCCCCAAGGGTCAGTAGCTTCATCAAGAATCAAGCGCATTCTTTGATTAATAGTATCTCTACTAGTTAATGTTTGGTCTAATTCCAAGTCGCCGATCAAATTACGTAATGTTGTAGCAGATAAATTTTCAATAGCGTTTAGTGGATTATCAACACCATATGTATAAAGTTTTGGATCTGTAATTTGGAAATAAACTACAGTATCAATTTGCATAGTAACATTATCTTTAGTAATAACTGGTTGCGGTTTAAAATCCGCGACAGTTTCTTTTAAAGATACAGTTTTAGCTTTTGAATCAATAATAGGCGCTAGCATATGGAAACCAGCTTGTAAAGTTTTATGATACTTACCTAATCTTTGAACAATAACTGTATGTGCTTGTGGCACAATAACAATACAACGTGCTAATACAATAATAGCAAACAATACAATTGCAGCTAAAGCAACAACTAAGGCGATTACGCCACCATCACTCATCGATAAAATCATTTTTTATTTTCCTCTTTCTTTTTAACAACTAATTTATTTCCTCTAATTTCCTTAATTAGAGCAAATTCACCTTTTGAAATTTCTTCATCACTAATTATCGTCCAAGTTACATCACGAACTTTTCCTTCTCCTGGTTCATTACGCTTAACAGTTGCAGTAACAAATATTTCTCCACCAATAAGTGAATCAGCATTTGTAGCACTAGAACGAACTTTAATTTTGTTGCGTAAGAATAGTTGACTAAGTATGAAAGCTAGTAACGATACTCCAGCAAAAGCAACTATTTGCCAATAGAATTCAATACCACATGCAGCAAGTATTAAAGATGGAAGTGCTGCTAAAGCAAACCAAATACTAACTAATTCTTGTGTAGAGAATTCGATGATAATAGCTAAGACAAATACAACAACCCAAATAATGATAAATATGTCATTAATATTTGAGGTTAATGATACTAACCAATTAAGCATTTCGTTCCCCCTCCTTGTAAAAAATATGTTATTCACTAACAAAATTATTATAGCAATTATCTACATCTAAATATATAAAAATCGATAAAATTTTTGTTGAAATAAGTTTGTATGAACATATTAGGTAACAAAAAAAGCTAGAATGTTTTATAGCACTCTAGCCTTTGGAATTAAAATTAATTATTAGCTTCTGGTTTTGGTTCTTTTTGAGCTTCTAATATTGCTTTATCTTCTTTTGTATATTTTTCAACATTCATCCAAATGAACATAATGCCCATAATTAAATATGCTACTGATTCAACACCAAATCCTAAGATTGTGTGAACAAGAGGTTTAGATGCTGCAGGAACTGCTGAGTTAATACCAGCAATAATACCATTACATACACCAGCCATACATACCATAATTGAACCATATACAGCCATTGTGAATCCATCAGTACGGATTCCGTATTTTGCTTCTTGGTGATCTAAGACATTAGCAAGTAAAGCTAATGAAATGTACATAGCAGGTGCTGTACCTAAAGCCTTAATACAGAATGAAGCAACTGAGATTCCTGATACTGCGGCAGTATTTGCTTGAATAGCAGGAAGTAATGCTATAAATGATAACGATCCGCCTAAGAATGCTAAAGCACATCCCATAATGATTGTCTTAGACTTACTAAATTTATTAGCTAATGGCCAAACAATTGCCATACCTAAGGCGGTTGGAATTGCACCAACAGTATTAATAATTGAAGACAATGTATTCTCACCTGTCATTGCTTGAGAATAGAAAGACATATCATTATTCTTCATTTGCCCACCAAATTGATATAAGAAGAAGAATACAATAATTAACCACCAATATTTGTCTTTAACACAAACATTAATTTGTTCTTTCATAGAAACAGATTTTACTTCAGTTTCGCCAGCATTTTGATTCTTAACTACGATTTCTTCTGTAATTCTTTCTCTAGTGAAGAAATATTCTAATAAACAACCAATTACTAAGCAAACAACCATGATAATCATTAAGATAACCCATTTTGAGTTTGCTTGATCTGGGGTAATACCCATTGAATAAGCACCTAATGGGTTAGCGGTTGTAACTTGTGAAGCCACAGATACATCGTTTGTAACTTTTTCTACAATTTTACCTAATTTATCATCATATGCTAAATACTTATAAGTTGGTAATAATCCAATTAAATCAACTAAAATACCACCAGCCATACCAGATAAGCCTGCTGCACCAAGTTGAGCAGCCATAATACATGTAGATAATAAGCCACGTTTTTTCTCATCACGAGTTGATAAGTTAACTAAAGCTGAGTGAGAAGTATAGTATAATGGCCATGCAAGTGCATAATATAAGTTATAAGCAACAGCAATAACTACTGACGCCCAAAAGTTTGGTGTGGTTCCTTTTCCTCCACCTAACCAAGTTGCACCTTCTGGTAAAGGTACTAAGAATAAAGCAAGTAATGCCACAGCAATAATAGGCATACCTATTAAGATTAAAGGACGAGCCTTACCAGCCATTGTTGGCTTTTTCTCCATTAATCTTCCGACAAACAAATTACCAATTATGATAATAACTGCAGACAAAATAGGAAGTAATGTTTCGAATAACGGAGCCCATTGTCCTAACATTAATACTTTATCCCAATATTGAATAAGCCAGATGTTAACAACACCATTGCTTATTAATGCTAAAATAGGTCCTAATAAATAACCTAAGCCAGCTTCTGGAAATAAAGTAACTTTGTCCTTTTTGATCTTACTTTTCATAAAAGGTTTTTCAAAAAAACTAGTTTTCATTTTAAATTTCCTTTCCTTAACTTCTCTTATTTTAATAAATTATTGTACTTTTATCAATAATGATATTGCTAAAATTGAAAATTATTTTCAAAT
>CALBGF010000026.1 GCA_937893635.1 uncultured Mollicutes bacterium
CTCATTTCCTGCACCAAAATTGTTTAAAAAGTTCGATTTAATCGAGCTTTTTTTATGTTTTTAGTCAATTTTCGTGATACGATTTTGATACTGTTTTAGGGCTTTTTGATACCTTTTTGATACTGTTTTCGGTATCACGAAAAATAGAATTATAATACGATGCAATCGCAGTTTTTCGAGTGGGGAATAAATGAAAATATGTTCTCATGGTAATTTCACTACTAGAGTGCCCTAACCAGGCTGCGACTTGCTCTGGAGTAAAGCCATTATTTATTAGTTCGCTTGCGCAACTATGCCGAAATTCATGTAGTCTAATATGCTTTAATCCTGATAGCTTTTCATATTGAGCCTGTGCGCGTCTTATTGGTGATTCGCCAATCGTTAGTCTTTTATAGTCATTCGCGCGGAATACATAGTCATTTGAATCAAAACCATCTAGTGTTTTTACATAATTCAAATAAGCTTCACGAACAGGATCAATTAATGGATATTCTCTCACCGAAGATTTTGTCTTTGGCTTAATTTCAACTTGACGGCCATTTCCTAACTTTGTAGCTATCGCGCGCCGTATAGCTACTTTATCTCTACTAAAATCACAATGCTTAAGTCCTAATAATTCGCCAATGCGTAATCCGTAATTAAAAAGCAAGTTAAATATTAGTAGATACTTAGGACTATCTATAACACTTATAAACTGATTAAACTCTTCACGCGTGTAATAATCAAAATCAACATAATCAACAAATGAATTATATCGAGCGTATAACATAGACATATTTATCTCTCTATCTAAGCCATAGTCCATTAAATATGTTAGAAATTCTTTTAACAGTGAAAACAAATAATTCTTTTTCTTGTACTTCTTTTTATTGATTTCACTAGCTACATGATTAAGATAAACAGATGTAACATCTTTAACTTTGATTTTTTCAAAATAAGGAAATATATGTTTGTACAATACTTGTATCTTACCATGAGCTGATGTTATTTTGATTTTCGTTTGGATCAAGTTGCAATACGGCTTAAATAAATCTTTTACATAAAAAGTTTTTAATCTCTTTTTATTTAACATTGAAGCTTCGTAAATAATAGCTTCTGTTTTAGTCTCAAAGCCGCGTTTACAAGTGGTATAGCCTGATATGGAATACTTAACGTAGAAGCGTATACCTTCGCTTGTTTTGTATTTATAAACAGGGCATTTCTAACCACTCTCCATTCGCTCAAATACGTTAGGTTGAAGATAAATTTCAATGATAGTAGTGTTAATATCATCAATTAGCTTTTTAGCCGCGCTAGGCCATTTATTGACTGAATAACTAAATACATCATTATAGCAACGCGTATTAATACGTTTTGTTGTATTGTCTAAATACTTAATTATCAGTTTCATAATAATCATCGCATTCCTTAATTTTTTGCTTGATAGCTTCATAGAAAATATTGTTTTTATTGATAGACATCCAAATAATACCATCAGAATTTATATAACTATTATCAATCATAGTTTTTAACAATTCATCATTCTTATTTATCATTGCTTTTACGCTCCTTAACTAACTTTTTAACTTCTTCATAATATTCATCGTATGTGTGGACAACCGACCAAAATGTACCATCGAAGCCAAGATTACAATGTTCAAGAAATGCTTCTAATAAGTTATTACTGCATAACTTTTTATCATCATTAGTTAAAAGTAACATTAAAGTATTAAAATGCTTTTTATTAGTAAATATTATACGGATTGTTATAGTATCATCATTGTTGTTTATTTTACTATTTCTAATAAGTATATTTAATAATTCTTTTTGTTGTTGAGCTAACACTTCTTTCTCCTTAATTAATGTTTTTAATACTTCATAATACTTATTGTATGGTGGTATGTGAGACCAAATTGAACCATCTGAGCTAATCCATCCATATTTAATTATTATTGTTTTCAATAAATCAGTCACAGCTGGATTTTTATCATTTTCAAAATCTAGAATCGTTGCTACAAGTTGAGCATATTTTTTATTAGCTGATGTAATATGAGTAAAAATACTATCATCAATATCTATGTAGCTGCTAGCAATGAATATTTTTAACAAATCATTTTGTTGTTGTGTTGTCATTTTTCTTAGTCTCCTTTTTTTCAAATGTCTTAAAGTAATTAGTGTACATATATGAGTTCTGGTATTGATACTCTTGTATAGATGGTGTCAAACTTGAGTAATGTTTTAAATCAGTAATACCCATGTTAGACTGTCTCATTTGTTGCAAGAATAAACGCCTCATAACTGTACTTGCAAATCTACCAGAATAAGCTACTTTATCAAATAACCTTAGTGATACATTTTTAACTTCAGTATTAACATCAGATAATGATCCATTTACGTTATATAGTTCAAATTCAGTGTAGCTAAAGTTGTTGTATCGTTTGATGTAATAATCGTTAACGTGACCTACAAATTCTTTTATAAAGTAGTTCGGTAAAGAACTATTAAGTTTAATTTCTTTACGGTGACAATTATAATCATCATATTTTTGTAATATCCATTTACATAAAAATTGCTCTATCCACCAGTTCTTAAGTGCGAATTTACGTTTTTTCTTATGACGATCAAGTGTGATAATCGTTTCAGATGTTTTACGTAATTCAACATTAATGCCTTTTGCGTCTTGTTCATCCATTATTACTTTAAATAGTGTCTCATACCTGATTGTTGCAATATGTGACCATATCTTTAATCGCTCATTAAATTTATCATTTTTAATATTAGAATCTTTAGCATTACGTGAAGCGTGTTTTACGTCATCAGTAGAGCCGCGTTCTTTTCCCATTTCTGTAAAAGCATAAGAACCTAAATCAGGTATATAAGTATCGGTTGCGTTAACATTTGTTTTAATACCAAGCTTTAAATAATCAAAATTATTAATTAATGATAATGTTTCTTCGCTTCTAGCTTGAACACGTCTTAAATATTCGCTTTTGGATTCTTTAAAAAGATTAAAGTGATCTACATTGAAATAATGATTATCTGGATTAATTACACTGTTTGACATAATTGGATAGTTACTTATTAGCATTGGGTTATCTAAGTTGTAGAAATAATATAAAATTGCATAATCGTTAATAGCATTAAATATCGATTCCATCGTTAAATTATCCCATTTAATGTACTTGTCTAAATCTTCATCAAATAAGCCATAAGTGTTTTTACCATTTCTTGCGTCTTGCATGATATGGAAAACAAAGTCATTTATATCAGCTTGTGTTTTTAAGCTTGTTTGAGCGTCAATTAGACAGTTTAACTTTGACCAATTAAATTTTGGAAACTTCCGTTCTATAGATAGCAATAAATTAAGCAATGTAGGCCTAAAGCAAAGCTTTTCATAGAATAATGATAATTCAGTTACGAAAGCTGTTTTACCAGTTCTAGAAGCTCCTGTTATCAAAATAATATTACCTGTATCATTTAAGAAATCTTTTGTCTCTTCAGTTAGCTTGTCTAATTCTTTATAAGCTTGATTCATTCTGATTAAGTCAAATATCCAATATATGAAGATTAATCTAAATATAAGTGGTATTGATAGCCATTGCGGAATAAAATCAATTAGAATCATCAATAATGTTGTTGGAATAATCGTTAGTTTAAATTCCGCGAATAAATAGAAATAACCCGCTAATAAATCTATTGCTATTGTGAACAATTGAAAATAGCAAATTAACGTTAATAATAAAGCTACACCAAGCCAGGAATGAATAACATAGTTGTATGCAAGTTTAATTTTGTTAAATCCTGGTTGTAATTTCTTTTTTAATTTCTTATATTTAGTTAATGCTTTAGTATCTTCAGCTTCGTCTCCTGGCTTATATTTTCTAGTTGAATTAACTATTAGAACTATAATAAATAATGAAAGTATAATATTAATAACAATGGATAAATAACTTGCATAAGTTCCAATATCAAGTAAATAAAGATTAAAGAAATCAGGACTAATAAGGACTCTACCAAAGTATTCAATGTTATCAAAGAAATTACGTAAATCTACAGGAAATAATTCAGCGATATTGCCTTTGTGCAAGTAAAGCATAATATCAAACGATGTTGGTGGTGGCGTTAAATCTTCAACGCCAGCGATTGCTTGCCAGTAATACTTTAATGATTTTGCTAAAGATAATAAGCTAATGCCTAAACGCTTAATGTGTGAGCTAAAGCAAAAGAAAAAGAACAAAGTTAAAACAATAGCCAGAATAATTAAACGTGGCCAGTTAAGTTTTAAAAACTCCTTTGTTCTTTTTATTAATTTTTTCATTTTAACACCTCCTGGAAAAATGTTTCTAATTAATATTTGTAAAATATTTTGTTATCCGATAAATTAAGTAATCCGTCTTTTATGATTTTGAAACTAACATTATTTGTTGTAGCATTATAGAACTCTATAGCAACAATGCCTTTATCATTAACTTCATAAGTAAAATCAATCTGATCTATTTCTTTATTTTCATCGTATTCAATTCTTTGACCAATCGAATCAGTTTTAAAGTAATATAAATACGTTGTAGAACTATCAAAGAAATATGTATTAGCAATGTTATTATCAATGCCAGAACTATTAACATAGTCACAAGCTTTAAGTAAATAATTAGCTACAAATAGAATTACACCGATTAAAAGAAATTTAAGAAAGACATTACGCTTTTCATGAGTATCAAAATTGATTTCGCGCATAAGTCATCATTCTTTCTTTCTTTTTCTATTACTATCAATTGCTAATATTAATGGAACAATTTTTATTACTCCTAAAGTCACACCACCAACAATTACAATTGTTAATGTAATAGAAGCGACCTTTTTTAATGTCTTTACGAAATTTTTCCACCAGTCAGGAATACCATCATCATTTACGATATCATCTTTTGGTGGAACATCGTCACCTTTTTCGTTGCGGAATATTCCATTATCTACATAGCCTTTAAAAGTATTACCATTAATGTCAATAACTGTGACTTTACCATCTTCATCGATTACACAAGTAGGCCCTACTGTACCATCATCTAATGTTGTAGAAGCATTAATAATAGTACCTAATTTATCTAAATAAACAACTGATACGATTGCGTCAAATTCTAAATCTAAATTCTTTGTGTAAAGTAAAAACATATTTTTTCTACCAGCTTCTTTTAACTCTGGATTTTTATCCCAATTGAATAACCACCAGTCAGTAGCTTTAAGCCCTGTTAAGGAAAAAGAATTACCTAATGAATCAAATGATGTATAAGTGTTGTTATCATAAAGAAAATATTGAGCAAAAGTTCCGGATCCAGATGAAATAGCATCAGTATTTTTTGATTGCCTAATTCTACCGCCCATATGCGTTCCGCCCATACCGAAACTTGTATCAATTTCATCCTCTGTTATAGCTTTAGAATATTTTACGCCATCGATTGTGTAATGGAACCATATAGCTGTAATTTTGTTAAGATACATTTTTGATGTGTTATCATAAGCAGTAAAAGCAAGCCTATTATATATTCCGAATTTTTTTGTTGTTAAGCCATTAAATGTAGCTGAATGAATTTGCTCCTTAGCGATATATTTAAAAGCGTAATATGTACCTAATGAAACAAGCCTAGTTTCATTTGTCGAATTATTCTTGAACTTACATGAAGTAATATTGAAAGTAACATCATCTTTGCTGTTTTTTAATGATTTTACAAATTCATGTGATGACTCTGCATTGAACTTTTTAACATTTGTTTTTGTTTCATTATAAGTTAAAGCGGATTCTAAATAACGTGAATTGTAATTAGACTGAACAGCACTATTAACATTAATATCATACTTATCATCAATTCTTATTGATGTTAATGTGTATGCTTTACTTGAGTTACCAAGATAAGTTAATAGGCCTTGTTCTAAATCCATACCATCAAAAATAAATGGCATAAATCTTGTTGTTTTCTCGTCCGTCCAACCATGGTGCATTCTAATAGTGGCGTTTTCAGTAAAATTGTTACTGGTTCCTTCAGATGTTAGTACTCTTATATTCTCTATATAAGGCCTATATGGTATTTCAATATACAAAGAACCAGAATAACTAATAGATCCATCAATTTCACTAGTTTTATATCCTAAATATGCTCTTGAATTACTAGAACCATAACTTACTTTCTTGGTTATACTTGAATATGACAAATAAATATAAGTTTCTCCATCGATTGTTAAAATCGGATAATCAAACGAAGCTGTATCAGTGCCAATATACTTAGTTAAAAAATCATCAATGCCTTCTAAATCTATCTCTATTTTTAGTTCCATTGGATGATTCGCTTCATAAAATGGATATTCAAAAAATGTATTTATGGCATACACTTCTTCGATAAAAGACACAGTATATTTACCAAAATGGTTTTCTTTAATCACATAAGCATAACCAAATTCGGATTCTTTAGATGTTTTACATTGTGATGTATCTTTATTAGTATTGGTAATAATATAATCCATCAAATCAGTATTTTTATCATACTGAGTAACGTTAAATGATGAAACATCATAAGTACCAAGAAATGGATCATCATACTTTTCAGAACCTAAGAATGTTTCGTCTACTCCATTATGTTCTTTAGCACCTAAATCATTAGAAATATAACCATCTTCTACTTTGACTGTTTTATTTTCGGCATTAGCTTCAATAGTTTTGCTATTACCAGGAACAATGGCGATAGTGGTTAATAACATCATTAATGGTAATAATAACTTTTTTATCATTGTGCATCACCATTAACTTTGTAAACTTCATAATTAGCTACGTATGCTTTATTAATTTTGCGTGTTTTCTTTCCTGTCCATGTTGGGTTGGTTGGATATAATAAACCAATATGAGGTTTAACATACTCAACTGATGGCAAAGTCCCTTCGAATGTATGAATTAAACGATTATCCATTTTAATTGTTGCTTCTGGTGTCTCATGGTTATAAAAGATTTCTAAACTATGCCAATAACCATCAGCATAATTAATATCAATCTTTTCATCAGTTGATGAATAATCATCACCAATTGCATGGCCAAAGATTACTTTATTATCACTGCATAGTTCTACAGTAATTTCATCTTTTGTATTTTCTTCACTTTCAACGCCTGTTAACCAAAATGCAAATGTTCCGTAATCAGATAAATCAGTTTTAAACATGATTTTGAAACGTCCATCAAACATCGTGAATTTACTATCTAAGCAAGCACTAGTTTCATTGTCTTTATCAATTGTAAGTTCTACAGCTTCATCGCTAATAGTGACGTTATCCGCTGAACAATTAACAGATGTGCCGTTTTCATTACCGCCCCATGAATCAGTGCCAACATCAAAGAATCCTTTTACTTTTTCTGATGATGTACTTATATAATTAAATTCTTTTTTAAATGAACCAGCTTTATATTTTGCT
>CALBGF010000027.1 GCA_937893635.1 uncultured Mollicutes bacterium
AAAAAAATTAGCACTCTACTATTGACATTGCTAAAATTGAGTATATACTATAGTTAGCACTTGGATAATAAGAGTGCTAAAAAGAGGTGATTATTATGGATGATAAAATGACTGAAAAAGTAATTAAGTTGATTAATGTATCAAGTGATGTAGCACGCGCACATCAAAACAATGAAATTGATGTTCCACAATTTTTATTAGCATTATATGAAGATAGCGATTCAATGTTACTTAACATTATGAGCAAAGTTAATGTTAATAAGCAAAGTGTAAAAGATATAATTGATGATTATATCAATCATAGCGTGTCCTCATCAAATGTTACAAATCCTTACTTATCAAACAATATGTCATCATTATTAAATGATGCAGATGGTTACAAGAAAAGATTTGGCGATGAATATCTATCAGTCGAACATATAATCTTAGCATTATTTGATAATAAACATTCCATTGTAAGCAAATTGAAAAAAGTCATAAATTTTGATAAAGATAAATTTATGAAAGCAATTGAAGAAATACGAGGGGGGAATAAAGTGAATAACGCAAATCCTGAAGAAACGTATGAAGTACTTAAAAAGTATGGCCGTGACTTAACTAGCGATGTTGCTAAAGGCAAAATTGACCCTATTATTGGACGTGACGAAGAAATCCGTCGTGTAATGCAAATATTGTCTCGTAAAAGCAAAAACAACCCAGTTCTTATTGGTGAACCTGGTGTTGGTAAAACCGCTATTGTGGAAGGTCTAGCTTGGCGTATTTTTAAAGGCGACGTACCTTTCTCTTTAAAAGATAAAACTATTTTCGAACTTGATATGGGTGCACTTATTGCAGGTGCAAAATATCAAGGTGAATTCGAGGAACGTTTAAAAGCTGTTCTTAACACTATTACTAAATCTAATGGTCAAATCATTATGTTTATTGATGAAATCCACTTATTAGTTGGTGCTGGTAAAACTCAAGGCGCTATGGACGCTGCTAACTTATTAAAACCTATGTTAGCCCGTGGCGAATTGCATTGTATTGGTGCTACTACATTGGATGAATATCGTAAATATATTGAAAAAGATCCTGCTTTCGAACGTCGTATGCAAAAAGTTATGGTTGATGAGCCAACTGTTGAAGATACAATTTCCATCATCCGTGGTTTAAAAGAAAGATTTGAATCACACCATGGTGTACAAATTCTTGACTCCGCTATTGTGGCTGCGGCAACCTTATCAAATCGATATATTTCTGATCGTTTCTTACCAGATAAAGCAATCGATTTAATTGATGAAGCTTGCGCGGCAACTAGAATGCAAATTGACTCTATGCCAGTTGAACTTGATGAAATATCAAGAAAATTAATGCAATTACAAATCGAACGTGTTTCCTTAGCAAAAGAAACTTCTGATGCTTCTATTAAAAGATTAAAAGAAATGGATGGAGAAATTGCTAACTTAACACAAAAGCAAACGGAATTAACCGCTAAATGGCAAAAAGAAAAAGACGAATTATACAAAGCTAAAAACGCTAAGAAAGATCTTGAATTAGCTAAGATTGAACTTAATAAAGCTTTGTCTAATGCTGATTTTGAAAAAGCCGCTCGATTACAATATCAAACAATACCTGATTTAGAGAAACTTATTAAAGAAGACGCTAATAAGGTTAAAGAAGGTAGAATGCTTGATGAAGTAGTTGATGAAAGTGATATTGCCGAAGTTGTAGCTAAATGGACTGGCATTCCAGTTTCTAGACTTAATACTTCTGAATCTGAAAAGTTATTACATCTAGAAGATAACTTAAGAAAACGTGTTATCGGACAAGATGATGCTTTAAAGAAAGTTAGTGACGCAATCTTACGTTCACGTGCTGGTATTAGTGATGAACATCGTCCAATTGGTAGTTTCCTATTCTTAGGTCCTACTGGTGTTGGTAAAACTGAAGTTGCTAAAGCTCTAGCGGAAAACTTATTCGATAGTGAAGATCAAATTGTTCGTATTGATATGTCTGAATATATGGAAAAATTCTCCGTATCGCGTTTATTAGGTGCCCCACCAGGATATGTAGGATATGAAGAAGGCGGCCAACTTACTGAAGCTGTTCGTAGAAAACCTTATTCAATCGTCTTACTTGATGAAATTGAAAAAGCACACCCAGATGTCTTTAACATCTTATTACAAGTACTCGATGATGGTCGTTTGACTGATTCAATGGGCCGTGTAGTAGATTTCAAAAATACTATTCTTATTATGACATCTAATATTGGTTCTGAGTATTTGCTTAATGGTGTTACTAAAGAAAATGAAGAAAAAGTCGAAAACGAATTAAAATCTAGATTTAAACCAGAATTCTTAAATCGTATTGACGATATCATCTTCTTTAACCCATTAACTAAAGATATCATTGGTAAGATTGTTCTTAAATTTATTAACAATCTTGAAACTCGATTATCTAAACTTCAAATTCAATTAACTTTAACTGATAAAGCTATTGATGCGATTGTTGATCAAGGATTCGATCCAATCTATGGTGCTCGTCCAATTAAACGATTCATTCAAAAAGAAATCGAAACCCCATTATCTCGTAAGATTATTGCTGGAGAAATCGAAACTAACTCCAAAGTTACCATCGATTTTGATAACGGATTTGTCTTTAAATAAAAAAAGGAATCCTCAAGCCCTTTATGACTTGAGGATTTTTTTAGTTTATTTTGATAATTTTTGACCAAATGAATAACGCTAATTGAGCTGGTATTCCAATAAGGAAAATTAGTGGTATTTCAAATTGAAATTGAATAAAGAACGCTAATAATAATGTCCACAAAAATATACTTAATACAATCATTTGATCAATTCGTTTATATTGTCTTAAACTAATAGCAATTACTAAAAATGATAAAGGAATTGCCCAAACAAATAATTGCCATAATGTTTTACCATTATTTTGCATAGTATAAACAAATACTATGGCCATAATTGTCCAAACAATGGTAACTAATAATGCTGTAACAAGCATTTTATTTTTATCTTTGACCTCACTAGGTACATAATCTTTTTTATGTGTTTTACTATCTTCATGAAGTAAAAAATCCACAGTCACATTATATAATGAGGCAATAGCCGCTAAAACTTCTATTTCTGGCATAGATTCACCGCGTTCCCATTTAGAGACTGCTTTAGGAGTATAATTTAATTTATCCGCTAAATCTTGTTGGGTCATATTCGATTCTTTGCGCAAATACTGAATATTTTTACCAATAGTTTCTTTTAAATCATCCATCTTAATTACCTCTATGTTCATATTATCACAAATAAATTCGAATTCAATAAAAAATAAATTGTAAAATGTGATAAAACTACCGCTAGTGGAGATAGTAGAATTGTATTAAACAAACAAAAAACTGATTCATTACAAATCAGTCGTAATCAACATGGCGTCCATAGTGCGATTCGAACGCATGACCTTCCGCTTAGGAGGCGGATGCTCTATCCAGCTGAGCTATATGGACAAAAAAAGTTAAAAGCATTTAGATTTTAACACTTTTAACTTTTTAATTACAAGTCCAAACATTAAAATTGGAAAGGAGCGGCCAAAGAAATGCTTCAGCCACTTAAAACTCAAATTTTACTATTATTTCGGATGTGTTTCGTAGAAAATCATTTCGCCTCTATTATCACCGTTTGTTGCGTCAAAATAAGTTGGTGTATCACATGCACCATCACGTAATTGAAGTAACCAAACTGTTGTAGTAACAGTCATTCCAAGAAATGAGACAACTTTCTTATAAGTACGATATCCAGTAATTGCTGCTGCAAAATTGTTACCATAACAATCAGTACTTGTAAAATGCATTAAACCAATATCGTTGTTGTCTAATTCTATTTTTAATTGATCAGTATAATATCCTAAGATATGTTCTGGAAAAACTTTGAATCGATAGTCCGATCTTCCACTAACATGAAATCCTTGAATCAATAGATCACTGTCACTTGCCCCTGCAATGTCTACTGTTTCAAGATACTCAAACGATAATGCCCTCAATTCAGCTTCCATCGTTGTTATACGACGGCGATCAGTTGGAATATAACCTCTACTAGTTAAATCATCATAATATGATTTTAAATCCATTGTACTAACATCATAATCAATTAATGCATCACGTGGATAATAAGATGTTTCATAGCTTTTATCAATATAATCACATATTACAAGAGCTACTAAGAATGGTGGTAATTGTTCATAATAGAAATCACCATCGTGTGGCTTTTTATAAAGTGAACTATCGTAAGCCCAAGGCGCCAAAGGACTATAACCATAAGCTGTTTCAATAACTTTTGTACTTTCTAGTTTAGCCTTTGATCCATATGCATCTTTTACATAAGCATCTGGATCATAAATATAGCCCATCCCCTCACAAAGTTGTCCATCTTTTTTAGCATTAATGCTAGCATCTGGTCCAATTTTTGGTAAATAATTCCAATCTTTTATGGCTGTATCGTATTCGTAAAATCCCCCAACCTCAAAGAAGCGGATTGCCTGCAAATTGACGCCCCCATTAGATAGGTCAAATGCGACATCGTTTTTAAAAGACATTGCGTGAATCACATTGTCTTCGCCTGTTAAAATATAACCCGTTTCAAACTTCACTAATTCTCCTTGGATTAGTTCTCCGTCGATAGTTGAAATCGGACAAGATTTTACGAACGATACAGTTGTTGCACTATATCCCTCAGCAATACGAGCTTCATTATAATCACTCATATGATTAAGGATATAAGTTGTAACCGGTAGGTTATCATTCTTTATAATCAACTCCGTAGCTACACTCGTGCCATTGTCCTCGTTATAATAAGCACTTTTTTTAATACTATAATTATTGTTTGATAGTCCACCAATTGCCATTGTTGCAACCATTAATAAACTTTTCATATATAGAGTTCCTCCTTTCCGCTTTTATAGTATATGGAAAGTCAACTCTACTACTATCTATGAATTTACCGATTAGAAAAATAAGTAGAAAATGTCGAGAATTATTAATAAAATTTTTGTAATTATTTTTATTGACTTATTTTGAAATATGCCAACATTAATATCAGCAAACATAATAAATACAAATATAAAGATAGAAAATATTATATCTTCTAAGTATGGTGAATTAAAATTTGTATGTAAAAATACAAGATATTTGAATATTAAAACTAATATTACAAGTATTGCACTTATAATTATGTGAATAATCATAATATTAGGACTAAATTTCTTTAAATATTGGTCTGGATCTTTATATAACATATCGGTTAAAGAAACATTATAAAGTTTAGATAGTTTATCCAATGCTTGAAGATCAGGATAACTATCACCATGCTCCCACTTTGATAAAGTTTTTGGTGAAATATGAATATTTCCACTTACTTCTACTTGTGACAAATGTTTTTCATTACGAATTCTTTCTAACGCTTTGCCGAGTTGGTATGATGATAACATGATTTCTTCACCTTCTCCTTTTTGTTAATTAATACTAAATTGCAAATATATAATGATA
>CALBGF010000028.1 GCA_937893635.1 uncultured Mollicutes bacterium
CAAGATGTATTTGATTTAATGGATTATGCTAAATATCCAGGATTAAATATATTCCAATTCGCAGATTTTTCAGACTGGAATCATAAATATCTTCCACATAATTATAAAGAAAATTCGGTAGCGTACTTAGGAACTCATGATAATGATGTCTTTAAAAATTTCTTTAGTGCTAGTGAAAATACTAAACATCAAATTATGAATTATTTAAAAATTGATGATGAAACAAAATTAGTTAAAGCAACTTTGATGTCTTTATTAGCGTCAAAAGCTAATGTTACTATCTTTATGCCACAAGATATACTTGAAATGGATGGAGATGTCCGTATCAACATTCCAAGTGAAGCAGATGGTAACTGGACATTTAGATTTAAGAAAAGTGATTTAAAGAAAGAAAAATATCTAGAATTATATAAAATGTGTTGTCAAAATAACCGTTACTAGGAGGACAAAATGGAAAAATTTGTTTTAGCAATTGATCAAGGAACAACTTCAACTAGAGCAATCTTATTTGATAAGTTTGGAATGCCACGTTTTAAAGCGCAAAGAGAAGTTCCTCTCATATATCCGAAATCAGGATGGGTCGAAGAAGACGCTATTGAAGTATATACATCAGTAATAGATGTAATTAATGAACTATTAATTAGGTCTAATTTAACATTAAAAAATATTGATTCGATTGGTATAACAAATCAAAGAGAAACTACAGTTATTTGGAACAAAGAAACTGGATTACCTGTTTGTAACGCTATTGTATGGCAATCACGTCAATCACAAGAAATATGTGATGCTTTAGAAGATAAAAAAGATTTTATTAAAGAAAAAACTGGATTAGTAATTAATCCATACTTCTCAGCTTCAAAAATTCGTTTTATTTTAGATAAATATGATTTACAAAAAGAAGCAGAAGAAGGAAAATTATTATTTGGAACAATTGATAGTTGGCTTATTTATAAGCTTACTTTAGGAAAGGTTCACGCTACTGATATTACTAATGCATCGCGTACGATGTTATTTAATATTTTTGAGAAAAAATGGGATGATGATTTATTAAAATTATTTAACATTCCAAAATGTATGTTACCTAGTGTTCATGAATGTTCTTATCATTATGGTGACGCTACTTTAATGTTTGCTTCAACGACCATTCCTATTACTGGTGTTGCGGGTGATCAACAAGCATCTTTATTTGGTCAAACGTGTTTTGATAAAGGTAATATTAAAAACACTTATGGAACGGGTTGCTTTATGCTTATGAATATTGGAGAAACACCAACAATATCTAAAAGCGGATTACTTACTACTATAGCTTGGTCAATTAATGGTACCACTACTTATGCCTTAGAAGGATCAGTATTCATTGGTGGAGCCGCTATTCAATGGCTACGTGATGAAATGAAACTTATTTCTAAAGCTTCTGATAGTGAAATTTCTGCACAAAAAGTAGATGATTCTAATGGCGTATATGTTGTTCCTGCTTTTGTAGGACTTGGTACACCATATTGGGATGATCAAGTACGTGGAGCGGTATTTGGTTTAACTAGAGCAACAAATAAATATCATTTTGTAAGAGCCACATTAGAAGCGATTGCTTATCAATCAAAAGATTTAATGGAAACAATTAAAAAAGATAGCAATATTGAAATTAATCAATTAAATGTTGATGGTGGCGCTACAGCAAATAACTATTTAATGCAATT
>CALBGF010000029.1 GCA_937893635.1 uncultured Mollicutes bacterium
ATACAATCATCGCAAATGTTTTGCAACGATTCGTGATTCGTTGCAAAATTACTGCGACGTATGCAACGATTGATGCTATTTAACTATTTATATTAAATTCAAGTGCAGCAAAATACTTTTCATAATTTGTTTACTTTTATACCCATTTTGCGGACATTTTGGGTATGAAAGTAAACTTTTTTATATTTTTGAATAAATTTACTTCATAAAGAATTAAATTAAAACAAATTATACTGAAATCTAAAATTCGTAGTATTTATTTTGCAACGAATCGTTGCAAAGTTCAAAAATTTTATTTATAAATATCTTCTAAAGTAAATAGCAAATAGTTCTCTTTATTATCAAATTTAAAGCCATTTTTAGAAAAGAATCCAAATTGAATTGGTTTCAAGTTTGTTTCTAATACTTGTGATATTTCTTCTTTAACCACTTTATCATCCACTAGTGCATTAGTGTATTTACATTCAAAAAAGACATAACCATCATCGGATTTACCAACAACATCAAATTGTCCATTTTTCTTTTTTATTTTATCATCATACCAATATGTTCCTATATCAGTTAACATTGGTTCCAATTCAAGTAATCTATTTTTTCTAATTAAATATTCTTTACATATTATTTCGAATATTTGTGGCACATAGATTGTTTCAAAGTCGCTTTCTATATATTTATCAAAGAACACATCATCATCTAAAATTCTATGAATTGATTCATTTTTGTAGATAAAATTATAATAAAATCTTAATGTCAAATCTTTAATTCTATAACCAGCTTTTTGTTTGTTCTTTTTATCATTAATTGGTGAAACATATTCAATCAAATCCATTTTAATTAGTTTTTGTAAAATTGTATTTAATGCTGGAGAAGAATCAATATGTGATTTTGATAATATGTCTGAAAAATGAAAAGCACCAAAGGCGATAGTCTCAAATACAACATTTGCATTATTTACTTTTCTTAATTCCATTTTCAAATATGTTTCTAAATAGTCACGAAGTCCAGAAAAATTACCGCTAATAAGGCGAATAATATTTTCTTTAACTGTTTGTTTTTCATCTATTTGCACATTATAATATGGCACTCCACCAAAAACAGAATAGAGTTTAACTTTATCTTCATTTGAAAAAGAAGGATAAAATTTAGCGGAATCGTAATAACCCATTTGGCTTAATAAAATCGATTGATTAAATCTTCCATATAATGGGCTATAATGAGCAAAAACATCTTCCATTATATTAATGCTACTTCCTATTAAAAATAGTTTCATTTTCGATGTATTTGTGTAAGAATCAATTAACCATTGCAACTTAGAATCGCATCCATCTATCAATTCACGAATATAAGGATATTCATCAATAACTAGGCAAAATTTCTTTTCAATAGATAATTCAAACAAAAAATGTAATGCATCAAAGAAAGAATCAAAAGATAAATGACTTAAAGAAAAAGTATCTTCAATTAAGATAGTTAATAGTTTTGTATTATCAATTTCAGTTGATTCTTTACATTGATAAATAACGCTTGGAAAATCAACATTTTTTACTACTTGCTTAATTAATTCTGTTTTGCCAATTCTTTTTCTACCATATATAATCCCGCTTTTAAAATCATTAGAATTAAATAAGTACTTAATTGCTTTTTGTTCCTTTTCTCTTCCTATTAGCATAAGCTCACCGCCTTTTGTAATTCATAAATTACTAATTCGTAAATTACAAATATATTTTATAAATTAATAAACTTTTTTTCAATGTAAAAAAGCAATAAATCATTCTTCAAAAAGCAAAAATTTTAATATTATTTAATATTAAATAATCATAATTTATTTAGAAAATATCGGTTTAATCATATTTTTTGTTCTTAAATTATGTTTTACAAAAGTAAAAAACTTGTTTTATAATGGTTTTGGAGAAAATTATGATTAAGATTGCAATTGTGGATGATGACAAGATATTTCGTGACATGATTAATAATTACATTAATCAGTTTTTTGCATCTAAAAGTATTGAGTATAGTACTATTTTATTTTCTTCTGGTGAAGACTTTCTTTCTTCACTAGATAATGAAACATATGATGTTGTATTTATGGATGTACAAATGAATGGTATAAACGGAATTGATACATCTAAAAAATTAAGAGAGATAGATGACAATATCATTATTGTATTTTTTACTAATTATTCACAATATGCTATTAAAGGATATGAAGTTAACGCTAGTGACTTTGTTGTTAAACCAGTTACTTATGACTTCTTTGCTATGAAAATGGAAAGTATCTATCATAAAATTACTACTAAAAAGAAATCAACGCGAATAATGTTTTCTTCTCGTAATAAAAAAGTCATTTTAGATTCTAAAGATATCTTAAGTATTGAAGTGCTTAATCATAAACTAACAATTAGAACAATTAATAATGAGTATGAGACTTATGACTATTCACTTTCAGATTTAGAAAATATATTCAACGAAAACAAATTAAACTACTTCTTAAGAATCAATAAATACATCATTGTTAATTTAAATTATATCGAATCAATTGAAGGCAATATGGTTACTATTAATAAAAAAGATTATGCTGTATCTAGATTAAAAAAAGCCAAGTTATTAGAAAGCATGTCAAAATTCTTTGCAAAGGGGAATTATTAAATGTTTGATTTTTCTTCTTTATTATTTTGGTATCGTCTAGTAGTTCTTTTTGAACTATTTGCTTTTAATTTGTTGCTTTTTAATAAACTCAAAAAGAAAAGTCATTATGTAATTCGTCTAATAATTGGAATTATTATATCGTTTTTAATCGTGTTTTGTACTCCTATTGTAGCGTATAACTGGTTTTATACTTCCTTAACATTCTTTATTATATTTATTCTTTCTTTATTGGTTTCTATGCTTGTTTATGATGAACCATTTACCACAATTTTATTTTGTACTTTAGATAGTTATATTTTTCAACATATCTCTTATCAGTTATTCTTACTAATAAAAGTTATAACTGATCCAACAGGCGAAGCTAATACAGGAATATATGGAAACAAATTACCAACCGAGTTTTCTTCTATTTTAATGGATGTATTTATTTATGTTTTATGCTTCTTATTATTTTTATTTATTGCTTATGTTACTTTTGGAAAAAGAATTAAAAAAGATAAACAAATTCAAATTCAAAAGCCAGTTATTTCTATTATTTGTGTTTTCTTAATATTTTCTAGTGTCGTTGTTAATTCGATTTATACTTATAATTTTTATAAAAATGAAATTAAAAGTCCTTTAATACTTAATTCATTTTTAACAATTATTGTTTG
>CALBGF010000030.1 GCA_937893635.1 uncultured Mollicutes bacterium
AGGAGACTAACTATTATGAATAAAAAAATGAATTATTTAGCTATTTTTCCTATTTTTGGGTCATTTGTTTTGTTGTTTTGGCTTTTTATTAAAGCAATAAAAGATCAAATTAATAAAAAGGTATTTATGACATTCTTTTTTAGCATTGGACTTTTTTCTGTCTTAGTAATGTTAGTAGTGGTTTTATGTATAAACTTTATTTACTCATTAACGGGCACAAATGATTTTTTAAGTAATTATGGGCCTATGATAGCTTATATTATCACTGGTTATTTAATGAACTTGTTTACATTCATATTGATCAATAAAGAGTGGGATAAATTAGAAAAACATTAGATTTTATATTAATATCAAAATGCTTTATAAAATGCTAATTGCATTAAATAATATTCAAGTATTAATTTAATTGGCAGCACTTCACTTACTTTTAGTGACAACACCCCACAAGGATTTACCATTGAAATCAATACAGGTGAACTGGTTTTGGCAATTGTGTGGATTTATAAAGTTATTACGACCGGCTATACTAGTTCGTTCCCAGTGCCTGCGCCAGCTTTTTAAGAAAGCTAACAAAATTATGAAAAAAGATAGTAATAGTATATTAGGAGATATAGTCTTTGCTTTTACTTTGGCTTCTCTATGGATTTCATTTTATTTAGCAACAGTTGTCGGAGAATTTAACATATTTGGCATTGCAGGAGTTGTTAGATATTCTTGGATAATGTTATTGTTCATTATAGTTCCAGTTTTATCAATTTTAATTGGAATAAGATTAAAAAAATGGGCAAAAATTATAAAAAGAATTTCGTTATTGCTTATATTTGTATACCAATATTAATTATTTTTGGATTATATAGATTTATTTTTAGAGAAGTCACTTCATATGATACTAGCATAGTGGCAGTTGTAGAAAATAAAACAAGATTAAAAATGCCTGATCAAGTAAAAGTAGCAACTTTAAAAGATGCATATAATACAAGTTATGTAAAGATAACTAGCGATGAATGTAAAAAAACATTCGAAAACGAAATTAAAAAAGATTCGCGTTGGACAAAAGAATTAAGTATAGAAATTAAAAGTCGCCTTCCATTTGATATGTCATATGAGACTTCTTTATTTGATTACTATGCGTTTTATAATGTGACTAGAAATGAATATAATAGAATTACAATAGGCGATGATGACGATTGTATATTTATTGAATATAATTGTAATTTACGAAAATTAGTCATTTTAAGTGATTATAAGATTAGTTATAGTTATCGTTAATTTTGTAATTCTTAACTTAAAATACTAAAGGCAAATCCGTTTAGTGTCTTTTTTTATGCTCCAAATCATATTGTTTTACTAGGTGATAATATGTACTATGATGAGAAAAAAGAATTAGTATTAGCAAAATTAAAAAGTAGAACAAGTGGTTTAACAAATATTGAAGTGAATGAAAGATTTAATAAAGATAAAACAAATGAACTAAAAAAAACTAAACATAAGACTATTTGGAAAATTTTAATAAATCAATTATTAGACGCTATGGTGTTAATACTTTTTATCGCTAGTATTCTTTCCTTTATAATGAAAGATAATTTAGAAGGCATTATTATTTTGATAATTATTTTTATTGATACCATTATTGGTATAATGCAAGAATATAAAGCTGAAAATGCAATTGCGTCATTAAAAGAATTATCGCCGAATTATACGAAAGTATTAAGAAATAATAATATAACTAGTATATTATCTAAAAATATTGTTGTAGGCGATATCATTGTTTTAGAAGAAGGAGACCTTATTCCCGCTGATATGCGTTTAATTTCTTCTTCAGGGTTAAGAGTTATAGAATCATCTTTAACTGGAGAATCTTTAGCAGTTAATAAAAACGCTGATGTTACTTTAGAATCATCTACCCCCTTAGCGGATCGTATTAATATGGCTTATGCATCTTCACTTGTTACATATGGACATGGCTTAGGAGTAGTAACTAAAATTGGTATGGATACAGAAGTTGGACATATTGCTCATATGCTATCTAATCAAGGAGAATTAAATACTCCTTTAAAAAAGAAGTTGGAATCTGTCGGTAAAATTCTTTCTATAATAGGTATTGTATTATGTGCTTTATTATTTATAATTGGAATAATTAATGGACAAGATTTTGAACCATTGTTACTTACTTCAATGGCTTTAGCTATTTCAATTATTCCAGAAGGATTACCAGCAACTGCCACAATTGTATTAGCCATAGGCGTAGAGAGAATGGCAAAAAAGCAAGTGTTAATAAGAAAATTACCATCAGTAGAAACATTAGGAAGTACATCAGTAATTTGTTCTGATAAAACAGGAACATTAACACAAAATAAAATGAATGTTGTTAAGATTGTTACTAATAATAAATTTGAATTAGAAAAATGTATGGCCTTATGTAATAACGTTAAAAAACAAAATAATGATTTTATTGGTGATCCAACAGAAGTTGCTTTAGCGGAATATTTAAACCAAAAATACATGCAAATTAATAATATTTATGAACGTTTAAAAGAATTAGCTTTTGATAGTGAAAGAAAAAAGATGACTGTTTTAGTCAAAAATAATTTATATGAAGTGTTTACTAAAGGTGCGGTGGAAGAAATATTACCAAATTGTAGTTATGAATACGTTGGAAATGATAAAGAAATCATGTCCGATAATAGAAAAAAAGAAATTATGCAAAAATGTAATGAATTTGCTCTTAAGGCGTGTCGAGTTTTAGTATTTGCTAAAAAAGAATCTAAACAAAATGAATTTAGTAATCTTGATAATAATCTAATTTATATTGGATTAGTAGCAATGGTTGATCCGCCAAGAGAAGATGTTAAAAACATCTTGCTAAAAACTAAAAAAGCAGGCATTAGAACTGCAATTATTACAGGAGACAACCCCTTAACAGCGGAAACGGTTGCTAAAGAAATAGGCGCTTATGAAAATAAAGCTATTACTGGATATGATTTAATGAATATTGATGATAAACAACTAGGAGAACTAACAAAAAATCATAATATTTTTGCACGTGTTTCTCCTTATGATAAATTAAGAATAGTAAAAGCATTTAAAAGTAATGGTGAGGTAGTGGCTATGATTGGTGATGGAGTTAATGACGCTCCATCACTAAAAGCCGCGGATATTGGTATTGCTATGGGTAAAAGCGGAACGGATGTTGCTAAAGATGCCTCGGATATGATTTTATTAAATGATGACTTTCCAAGCTTAGTAGACGCTATTTTTGAAGGAAGAAAAGTATTTAAAAACATTCAAAAAGTTATTCAATTCTTGTTAGCGGGTAATGTTGGAGAGATATTAACACTAGTTATTGCTATGCTTTTAGGATTTCGTTTTATGCCAGTTACTGCGATTCAAATATTATGGGTAAATTTAGCCACTGATACATTGCCCGCTCTAGCATTAGGTGTTGATCCCGCAACTAAGGATATATTATTAGAAAAACCTAAACGTAACGATTCATTTTTAGATAAGCCGTTAATTAAGAGAGTAATATTTAATGGCGTAATTATTGCTCTTATTACATTACTTAGTTATTTCTTAGGATTTAGAAAAAATTTAATGGCAGGTTATGATTTTGATTTCTCTAATGTTAAAGGTCAGACTATGGCGTTTTGTGTTTTAGCTTTTTCACAACTTATCCATTCATTTAATCAAAGATCCAACAAGTATTCCGCTTTTTCAAAAAGTAATGGACATAATAAGTATTTGATTGCATCATTAATTATTTCGTTTTTATTGCTATTTATCATCTTATTTGTTCCATTTTTTCAAACTGTTTTTGGATTTTCCACTCTTGATATTAAAGAATGGGCGCTTGTAATTTCTTTTTCATTTGTCCCGTTAGCGGTTAATGAGTTAATTAAGCTAATTCGTCATTTTAAATAAATATAAAAAAACTACTTATAATATTATTATAAGTGGTGCTATAATCTTATAGCGTTAGGCGGTGAAGTAAATGAAGAAAAAAGATCGATATGAAGATATGTTAACTAGTAATGTTAAATTTCTCATTTTTAAATTATCAATACCGACAATTATTTCAATGCTTATTACCGCTATATACAATTTTGCTGATACATTTTTTGTCACAAAAGTAGAACATTCAAAAGAAGCAATAAGTGCTGTAGGAATAATTTTCTCATTTATGGCGATAATTCAAGCAATTGGTTTTTTCTTTGGACATGGGTCTGGTAATTATATTTCGCGTTTAATTGGTGAACATCAAATAGACAAGGCTAAAAAATATGCCACAATTGGTTTTGTATTATCTTTTTCATTTGGACTATTATTAACTATTTTAGGATTAATATTTTTAGATCCTTTAGCAAAATTTTTAACCGCTAATAAGGATGAATATGTTTATTTATACGCCAAAGATTATTTGTTCTGGATTTTGCTTGGTGCACCATTTATGACAGCATCTAATACTTTAAATAATCAATTAAGATATCAGGGCAATGCTTTTTTAGCAATGCTTGCTATTAGCTCTGGTGCGGTATTAAATATACTTTTAGACCCTATCTTAATTAAACAATATGCAGTTTATGGAGCTGGCATGTCGACATTTGTAAGCCAAATACTTGGATTTGGATTACTTTATATATGCACGACTAAACGAGATAATATTCATATTAATTTAAAATATTTTACCTTAAATAAAGAAATTATTGGTGTAATTGTTAATGGAGGATTTCCATCATTAGCTAGACAAGGCTTAAATGCTGTTTCTGTGGCGGTTTTAAACTTTGTAGCAATAAATTATTCTGTTGATTCTTTAGCGGCTATGACGGTTGTTAATCGTATTATGTCTTTTGCTATCTCAGTGGCTATTGGTATTGGACAAGGATTCCAACCAGTATGTGGTATTAATTATGGTGCTAAACAATATGGGCGTGTTAAAGAAGGATATTTATTTACTACTTTCTTATGTACGATTACTCTTTTATGCTTTGCTTTAGTAAGTATTTTCTTTGGTGGCTCTTTAATAAAATTATTTGCAAATGGCAATCAAAATTTAGAAAATTATGATGAATTTATGAAAGTTGGTAAAGAGTTATTAATTTATCAATCGATTGGAATACCTTTATTTGGAGTAAATACCGCAACTAACATGATGCTTCAAACAACAGGAAAATCAGTTAGAGCCACAATACTTGCTATTGGAAGACAAGCTTTATTTTTTATTCCAACATTATTTATATTTCAAGCATTATGGGGATTTAAAGGTGTTGAATTAGCCCAAATGGTCGCAGATATTTTGTGCTTTATTGTCGCAATTCCTTTAGCAATATCATTCTTTAAAGAACTAAAAATAGA
>CALBGF010000031.1 GCA_937893635.1 uncultured Mollicutes bacterium
ATGTTATTGGTAACATGGAAGATAAAACAAGTAATTTTGCAGTTTTTAAAGATTTGATACCTTTGTTCGCGGTTGAATTAGTAATATTAACATTACTTAATTTTGCTAATTTGTCCACAATTTATCGTATTATGGCGACTATTTTAATGGTTATGGCTATTGTTCCAATCATTAAATCATTACCCAAAGAAAAAAGTGCAATCCCTTTATTAATGGAAGTTGGTGCATTATTTCTTTATTTCTTATTATCTTGTACATTTGGTCAACTGGCATATAAAAAATTCTTAATAATTGCTTCATTAATATTAGGCGCATTAAGCTTCTTTACCCTGGGTAGTTACTATGGCTTATTTAAAGATAAAAAGACTTCATTTAAAAATATTTTATCTGCAATTTATATAGGAATTGGCGCCTTTAGCTTATTAAGTTTGATTGTTACTATTTATGGAATGGGCGTACCATTTCACGCAATTCACTTTGCTAATCCTAAATATAGTAACCAAATTGCTTTAATAGAACAAGCGCGAATTGTTATTGATATATTTATGGATTTAGATTTTGTTTCCGCTGTTCCTAATCAATTTGGCGTAGCTTTTTTAGGTAATTTCGCAATACTTGCCTCGACAGGTATATATGTAACATTATTTACTAATCGAAAAGAAAATAAATTCTTATGGTATGGATCACTCTTTGGTGGATTATGCGGAGTTGCTACAATGTTATTGATTCCTATCGTATTTGCCTTAGTATTATTTATACTTGGATTAATTACTTGTTTACTTATTCGTTTTAAAAATAAGAAAACAAAATTATATTTTATTATATTTGGTTCTGTTGTTTTATTAGCGTTAATTGGATATTTAGTTTTTAGAATTGATTATCGTATGCATCGTAGCAACTATGCTAATATGAATTATGTGCTAAAAGCAATTTTAACGCAGCAAATAGGATTTACTAAATATGCTAGTAACACTAAATTCTTTTTAACAGCAGTTAAACCAGCCTTTATTGGTTCGTTTATTCCTAAAGATTATAGTTATATTACATCAGGCAATTTATTAGTTGATGTACTATATCAAAGTGGAATACTGCCGTTAATAATGATTATAGTCTTCTTTGGAACTATAA
>CALBGF010000032.1 GCA_937893635.1 uncultured Mollicutes bacterium
CAATTTGATGAAGGAAATGATGGAGCAATTGATACAGCAATGAAAAAATTAGTTAAAGCATAAATATAAAAAAGCAGCGTTTGATGAGCGCTGTTTTTTCATGAAAATATGGAATTTGAAAAATACTAATAGGTAATAATATCTTTAACACAATCAAATCCTTCGTCTAAACTAGGACGAGTGATAGTTGTAGCGTATCCTTCTAATTGATCAAGAGGGAAATAATGTTCACCAGGTACTTGGTTACGTTTTTCGATTCTTTGATAGCAAATATTAGTAGGAGTTGGAAAAAAATAAGCAATAACACGGAAAGTGGCATCAGGAATTAATTCTTTTATTCTTTGGAAAAAACGAGCACGAACTTTTGGTGTTGGGCTTGTAGCGTCATAAATAACATCTTTACCATTGGTGATATCTTCGGCTATACGACGATAAACTTCTGGCCAAACTTGACTTTCAGGCCAATCTGGATGTTCCATTCTAATACCGTCAGTAGTAACGATACGGCAATTGAATTCCTTTGCTAATACATTGTTTGAATATGTGGATTTTCCAGAGCCTGGAATTCCTACGAGCATATGAACAGTAACCATACTTTTACCTCAACTTTCAAAATGATTTTATAAATAAATCCCTTTTAATTTTAAAGTAACGGAAAGTTAACGGCAATAGTATTTTTGTTTTATTTAAATGAAAGCGTTTTAAATTGTTGTGCTAACACATTTACAAAAATCTGTGCTTGTTTTATAATTTTGTTAGATACAACTAACTAGGAGAGTGCTTAACTATGAAATATGGATTATTGCCTAAAATGATGTGGGGATTTTTTAAGAAAACATTTAAAAAATCACTTGTTGATGTTTGGAATGTAAAAAACAACAAAGAAATCATGAAAAACGCCCATGTTAAATACAAAAACATTATCAAAAGCGTTGATAAATTTGATAAAAAAGATCGCTTTATTTTTAATATCTTAAGTTGCGCGATGTTGAGCGCTATATTATTAAGTTTAGATTTTGATCCAGCAGTCGAAGAAGTAAGAGAATATTATCGCTTATCGATGATGACAAATAAGATAATGAAATTTACGAAAAAAGAAGTCAATTATACAGAAAAAGGAAGAAATAGATTAAAAAAATCGGCAGAATGGAGTAAATCTAATAATAATCCTTATTCCTGGAAATTTGATGTTGAAGATGGTGCCTCAATAAATGAATACACCGCAACATTCCATACTTGCGGAATTTGTTATTTAATGAAAAAATTAGGGCTAGAAAAATATATTCCCGCAATGTGTGCTTTAGATTATGATATGGCTCACGCGAATAACACGGAATTTACACGTGAGTATACATTAGCTAGTGGTGGACCATATTGTGATTGCCACTATAATCATAAAAAAGCAAAAAAATAATGACAATTTGCACAATAATTATTATTACGCTTGCAAGAATTTTAATTGTTTTATTATAATGAATTATAATAATGTTTGTGATTAAACTTTATTATAATTTTTTTGTTGATTGGAGTGGTTTTATGAAAATCAAATATTTAGGAACAGCGGCTTATGAAGGGATACCTTCTTTGTTTTGTGAATGTGAAACTTGTGTCAAGGCTAGAGCGCTTAAAGGTAAAAATATCCGTACACGTTCCCAAGCCTTAATTAATGATGATTTATTAATTGATTTTCCACCTGATACTTTAGTGCACGTTAATACATATGATATTGATTTTCAACGTATTCACCATTG
>CALBGF010000033.1 GCA_937893635.1 uncultured Mollicutes bacterium
TAATCTTCATTCATAATTATTGCTTCACTCATTGATTTTAAGATATCTTTTACTATAAGATTATAGTTTTCATCTTGACCATAAGGCGAGCAAATAAAAGCATCGCCAGGTTTTAAAGAAAATTCTTTAGCTATACGTTCACAAATATAAGCCCCATCACTAGCAAGAGTTACAAATTTCATATCTTCATTAACAAAGCGCACTTTGTCATTACTAATATTATAAATTTCTAAACTTACTGCTTTTTCACCAATCTTAACAGAACTTTGAGAAGAATAATCTCCATTATATTCATTAGCAATTTCTATTGCTTTTTCATTAGATGTATTTTCTGAAATATTGAGTCTTGTTTCATAATTAATTGCTTGATTATAAAACACATCTACAAATTTATTCATGGTATCTTGCATACCTAATGCTGCAATAACAAGAACAGCACATCCTAACACTCCAATTGTTGTCATAGCGCTTCTTGCTTTATGGCGTAATATGTCACGCATATTCCATTTAGTTCCAAAAGAAAATTTATTCCATAACTTTGTTTTTTCAATTTTTGTTACTTTCATTTTCTTTGGTGTATATGGTCTAAGAGCGTCACTTGCCGATCCTTTTAATATATTTTTAATTGATAAATAACCAATTCCAATAATGACTAAATTCATAGCTACTAGAGCTACTATACCAAACCAAGGCATATATAAATTCCAAGTAGGCATATCTAGATATGTTCCCATTGCTGAACTAGGATTCATAATTAATCTTGCGACAGCGTAACCAAGAGCAACTCCAAGGACCGATCCCACTACACTGATAAATATGGCAAAAGTCGTGTAATGAAGAATAATTTTGCGATCCTTGAAGCCTAGTGCTTTTAGTATACCAATTTGTGTCTTTTCTGCTGTTACTAAACGATGCATGGTTGTGATCATCGTTAAAATAGCAATAGCAAGAAATAAAACTGGTAATATTGAACCTGTAGTCTTACCTTCTTCCTCTTCACTTTTAGCGGAACTATAAGACACAGTTTCATCCTTTGATAATACTAAAGTTGTTTTAGCTAATGCTGAATCAACTTTACTAGAGAAGTCCTTTTTGCTTAAAGTAGGTGCTTTAACATTTATTTGGGTATAAAAGTTAAATCCAAGTACATTTTTAAACATTAAAGGAGAAATATATGCAAAGCCATAAGTATTAAAATCTGGCATAATTTGTGTTTCGTCAGGCACACAAACTAAATATTCGCTTGCTTTAATTAAACCAACAACTTTACCACTTATTTCGTAATTTTTATAATTTAAAGTTAATGTATCATTTAATTTAACATTGTTTTTGCTAGCATATTGATCTGATAACCATATACCATCTTCGCTCGTTGAAGAATATTCCATGTTCCCTTTACCAATTAACATAAAACCAGAAACATTGATATTTTCAGAAACAGTCAAAGCAATAATATCATCACTATCTTTAACAGATGTATTAACTGATATATATCTAGTGGCATCTTCTACGCCTTCAATTTGTTTTACTTTTTCTAAATCTTCTTCTTTAAATCCTTCTTCGCTAACTAAACGAAAATCCGCGAATCCTGATTTTTCAAATATATAATCAGTATTTTCTTTAATACTATACCATTCCATGTTAAAGCCTAAAAATACTCCAACACCCAAGGTAATCATAATAATCATAGAAATAAATTGGGCTTTATATTTGCCCATAGTTCTTAGTAATTTCTTAAAAAGCATATTACCAATCCACCTCTTCTACTTTCAATGGATTTTGAATATTTTCATAAGATTTAATCTTACCATTTTTTACTCTAATAAC
>CALBGF010000034.1 GCA_937893635.1 uncultured Mollicutes bacterium
CTTCTTAACAACCACAGCAATTATTAAATCCGCCAGAACCGACGCTCAGAATAATAAGTAATAAGAAAATTACTAATATAACCGCAAACACAGCGCCAAAATTATGATTGTTATTTGAAGGATAGGCATAAGCATATCCGCCTGGATAGCCATAGTTGTTTCCGTAATTGTACATACTTAACCTCCTTACTGTTATATTTATATGTCTAAATAATGAAAATGTTAAACTTTAGAAAAATAATTGCATATTCTATAATGGTGAGATTTTATGAATAAATTAGAAGAGTTTAAAGAATTTGCAAAAACTAAACCTTTCTTGCGTGATTATGTTGAAAATAACAAATATACTTGGCAAGATTTGTTTGAACGATATGATATTTATGGACCAGATGATGATGTGTTTAAAGAAGATACTCCAGAACAAGAAGAAACAACTGAAGAACCACAAGAAGAAAAAAAAGAAGGATTAGGATCAATACTAGATGCAATAAGTGGTTTCGATGCTGATAAGATTTCTGAAGGTTTAAACGGAATGAAAAAGATTTTAGGAATATTAAGTGAAGTAACTAAACCTGATGAATTACCAAAAGTATCTAAACGAAAAATGTCTCGACCATATCAAAGGAATGATGACTAATATGCATACATCGGTTATAATGGTATTAGATAAAAATGATGATTATTATTTGTTCTTAAGAGAAAAGCCATATTGGCATAAAGAATTATCTCGACATCCTGATCAAATAGATGCATTTTTAGAAGATTATAAAGTAGTAAGAAGAAAGCGTTTAGTTGATAAAATGGAAGATATATCGATGATTATGACGCTGGCAAGGGAGTTAATGTAAGATGGATGAAAAACTAATGGTTCAAGCATATAAATTAAAAGATGCTTTAGAAAATGATGAAAGAGTATTAGCTTTATCAAAAGCGGAAAAACTTATGGAAAATGATGAAGATGTAATGCGACTTTCTTATCGCTTTTCTCTTGCTAATGATAACTATAATGAAACTTTACGTCATTTTCCTTTAAATAGTGACGAAGCAAGAAAAGCACAAAAAGAATTATATGAAGCAAAGAAAAATTTAGATGCACATCCATTAGTTAGCGATTATTTAAAAAAATATCAACAAGTACGTTTGATGTATGAACAAGTTGACAAAGTAATTTTTAATAAATTTAATAATAAACCAGATTGTAAAAGTGAAAAAAGATAGATGTGTGTGTCTATCTTTTTTCTTAGGGAGGAACAGGGCACAATTAGTGCACTATTATTTTGTACAATAATATTTTTTTTATGCAATTATTTGTGTATAATCTTTTTGGTGGTTAAAATGCGTATTGTCGGTGGAAAGTATCGCTCAAGATTAATTGATTTCCCTAGTGATGAGAAAATCACTAGGCCAACAAAAGATATGGTAAGAGAAGGTTTATTTAATGCTCTAGGTGAAACGGTTTTTGATAGTGTTGTTTTAGATTTGTTCGCGGGCTCAGGTTCATTAGGCTTAGAAGCACTATCTCGAGGTGCTAAATTTGCTTATTTTGTAGATAAATCTTTTGATGCTATAAAAGTAATTAAAAAAAATATTATGGCTTTAGATATTACTAATAGCGAAATTATTAATAGTGATTATTTTAGTGCATTAGAAAACTTTAAAACTAAAAACATTACATTAGATATTATTTTTCTAGATCCGCCATATAAAATGAATATTATCGATGAAATTGTGGATTATGTTATTGATTATGATATTTTATCTAAAAATGGTATAATAGTAATTGAAACCGATTATAAGGTAGATTTAAATGATGAAAGATTTGCTAAAGTTAAGCAATATAAGTATGGTAAGACATTTGTGACGATAAAAAGGAGAACATTATGAAAGTAGCAATTTATCCAGGAAGTTTTGATCCGATTACTAATGGTCATATTGATATTTTAAAAAGGGCATTACGTGTTTTTGATAAGGTGATAGTTTTAGTAGCTAATAATTCTAGTAAGAATACAGTTTTTACTTTAGAAGAACGTCTAGAAATTATAAAAAGCATTGTTAAAGATATGGACAATGTAGAAGTAGATAGCACGGATGGTTTAGTAGTAGAATATGCTAAAAAAGTAAACGCTATTGCGCTAGTGAGAGGCTTACGTGCAGTATCAGATTTTGAATATGAATTACAACTTGCAACCACTAATGAATTTATTGATCCAAAAATAGATATGGTGTTTTTTATGACACATTTAGAAAATACTTTTATATCATCTTCAACGGTAAAAGAATTATTTGATCAAAATGTTGATATATCACGTTTGGTTCCTAAACAAGTAAT
>CALBGF010000035.1 GCA_937893635.1 uncultured Mollicutes bacterium
GAGAAATTAATGGATTAAATCTTTATATGTATTGTAAGGATAATCCTGTTATGTATGCTGATCCTAGTGGATGTTTTCCGTTGCTAGCTGTAATATTATGTGGAATAGCATTAGTAGGTATGGGATTGACAGTTGGTGGTGTAGCTAGTGATAATAATACCTTAACTGCTGTTGGTTTATGCATGGTTGGAGCTGCTGCATTAGTTAGTGGTAGCATAGCTATTGCTGGTGCTATTGCTACTGGAGCTACTCTTACAGGTATCATTGGTGGAGTTACTGCAACTGCTGGATTAGGTTCTTTGGGGTTTATGAGTGCAGAAATTCAAGAAGCAACTGGAAATGGCAACTGGATTATGGATACAACTGGAATGAGTGACGAATTTTATAATACATTGTTATTATCTACGGCTGCGATTGCGACTTTGGGAACCGCCGCTTCTTCTGTGTCAAGCGCTTTTAATATAAAATCAATTAATGGTTTTGGCAAATATGGAGATTATTATGGTATACGCTTTAAAACAGGGGCAGGAAAAACAAGAGTTTTATCATTCCATACTCATGGTCACAAAATTGCTAAAGGTATTAAAAGTATTAGAGAATGGCATTGGCAGCTTCAAAAGTGGGATCCAATAGGTAATAAAACACAAGGAGTAATTGCAAGATGGATATGGTGGAACTTAACAAGAATGTAGAAGGAGAAAAACTTATGAATGAAAATTTACTTAAAGCAGTGTCATTATATTGTAATAATGAAAAAGAAGATTTAAAAAACAGTGAATCTTATATTAAATTAACAAAATTAGTTGATGAATTAAAATATAATCTTGTATGTGATTATGGTAAAGCAAATGACAATAAAAAATCAGAAAGCATATATTTAGGAATACAAATATTTGACGATAAAAATGAACTGATTGAAATATTTGATGAAGGATTTTTAACTGCATCCACATTATTAATTTTGATAGATAAAAAGCATAGGTATAAATTTTTTTCTTGGAGAGATGATGAATTTATTGAAGATTTAAATTGGTTTATTAAAGAATTAGAAAATATAAAAAAATTAAAATAGCAAATTCCTTCCATAATCAAAATTAGGCGAGTTTACTAAATAGAGTGGACTTGCCTTTTTTTATAAGACTTAAACGGAAATAATTATCTTGAAATATGTATTAACTGAATATGAAAAACATAGATGAAATGGTCCAAAATTTAACATATTGTAAATTATAACTATATTATAAACAAATTTTGTTGAAAAAAGTTACTTGTTTTAAAATACTATTTTACAATAAGTTTACTATTGTGGGCTAAGGCAATAAATTCGGAGAATAAATATACTAAATTTTTATTTTATACCCGATCATTTTTGATGATAGTTTCCCATTAATAGTGGGAGGGCAAAAAATAAAAAATATGGAATTTAAAAAGTATTATTTGGATCCGAAAAAATATATTAACATTGCTGTTAATAGCGGCGAAGACTTGTTAATTGTTCGTTTTGGAAATAACGAAACAGACAAAGAAAGAAAAAGAAGTTATACAATTTATAAAAATTGTGTTGCGATGGAAAATATTGAAGAAACCATAACAGATATAGAAAGTGAAATAACTGATTATTACAACACAAAAGAATTGAAAAACGCGATTCAATTAGCATTAAACAAATTGACTAAACTTCAACAACAAGTGATTATAGAACATTTTTATAATGAGAAATCACTAAGGCAAATTGCAAGAGAAAGAGGAACATCAATTTCTACAATTGTAGAAATTAAATCTAGAGCGTTAAATAATTTAAGAAAGGAGATTATTAATTACCAATAATTAATATTTGCCCTCCTATTTTTTGTATATATTTGCATAAGTTTAGCCAAAATAAATTCAAAGGAGAGAAATTATGCAAAGATTAAAATGTGAAGAAGAAAAGTGTAAAAGCAACTATTGCCGACATTGTGTAAAGGATGTAATTCAAATTTCTGATGAAGCGTGTTGTAAATCTTTTGATTGTAAAACGCCTGCTACAGAAAATTTAGCAAGGAGAGAATTTGAATTTGCTTGTGATATTGGATTAGGCACGAAAAACGATATGCATCACATCTTATGTAATGAAGATAGTTGCAACTATTGGAATTTTGGCGAATGCAGTTCAAAATCAATTAAAGTTGATAAAAAAGATTGCTGCGCTAAATGTACAACCTATATGCCTAAAGAATAATTATGAAAAGAGTGGATGTCGATATGAAAAATCCACTCTTTTTCAGTGCAAAGCAAGACCTAAAATGATATAATCATTACGGAAATAGGTGATGAATCATGAAGTTAATAGTGGGACTTGGAAATCCAGGAAGAGAATATGCTCATACTAGACATAATATGGGATATGATGTTATAGATAAATTTGCGGATTCTTTAGGAGTTTCTTTTGATAAAGAAAATTTTAAAGGTGTTTATTGTAAGACAAGATTTCTTGATGAAGAACTTTTCCTTTTAAAACCAGAAACATATATGAATTTATCTGGTGAATGTGTATCACAATTTGCTAAATATTATAAAATTGATAATGATGACATTATTGTAATATTTGATGATCTTGCTTTAAATCCAGGAAAAATAAGATTACGTTCTAGTGGATCTAGTGGCGGACAAAAAGGCATGCAAAACATTATTGATTTATTACATACTGATAAAATAAAAAGAATTAGAATAGGGATAGGAGAACCGACATTTGCTTGTGTTGATTATGTACTAGGTAAGCCTAATGAAGATGATAAAATCCTTATTGATCAAGCACAAGATAAAGCAGTTGAAGCGCTTAAAGAAACAATTAGAAACGATTTTCAACATGCAATGTCCAAATTTAATTAATTATGGCTAATGGTATTATTGATTTTATTAAAAGAAATGAAACTGTTAAAAAATTTATTAACGGAGAAAAAATAGAATACGTAACTGATGACGTTATTGGCACAGCTTTTTTAGTTGCTGCAAAGTATTTAGAAAAGAAAAGTAAAATGATAATTGTTACATCAAACTTATATAATTCACAGCGCGTTTATGAATTATTAACTACCCTTGTATCAGAAGATGAATGTTTATTTTTCCCTGTTGATGAATTATTAAGAACTGACCTAATTGCGGAGTCTAAAGAAATGATTTCGCAACGTCTTTTTGTTCTTAATGAAATGTTAACAAAAGATCATTATATTGTTATCACTCATGTAAGTGGATTTAGCAAATTCTTACCTAGTCCAGAATTATTTAAAGATAATACTATTTCCATTAAAGTAGGAGATACAATTAACCTTACTCAAGTAAAGGAAAAATTAACAAAATTAGGTTACGCGAATGTGCATAAAATTGATCATAGTATGCAATTTGCTAATCGTGGTGATATTCTTGATGTTTTCTCTGTTAATATGGATTCTCCATTAAGAATTGAACTGTTTGATGATTATGTTGAATCAATTCGTTTGTTTTCTTTAGATACACAAACATCAATTCAAAGCATAAATAGCATAAATATATTACCAGCATCAGAATTATTGTTAAATGAAGAAGAAACTGACAATATCGAAAATAAAATTAGACATCAAGCTGAAATCGAAGAGAAACAACTTAAAAGCGAAAGTAAGGATTGCTTCTTACAAAATGTTAATACCGCTATCGACAATATAAAAAACAGTCATTCAATTAGTGTCTTGCAAAAATATTATGGATTTCTTCAAAATGAGCACTTTACATTAAGTGATTACGCTAAAGATGCAACAATTATTTTGGCTAATGAAGAACAAATAAATAATTCGTTTGATTTATTAAATGGAGATGCTGATACCTTTATTATTCAGGAATATAAAAAAGGGTTAACTCTTAAGGATTTAAGTTATTATCAAAATCTAAAATCTATTCTTTCAAAAGCAAAAGAGCAAATTAAAATCCATGAGTTTGTTGGCAAAAAAGATTATGCTTCTTTCAATATATCAAGTATTGCTGGTGTAGCTACAACTCTTAATCAAGCTATTAATTTAATTAATAATTACTTGGAACAAAGAGTAAAAATAATAATTGCTTTAGATAATAAACAACAATATGAAATTATTAAAACATCTTTAGAAGCAAACGATATAGCTTTTGAAGAATTAAGATATTTTGCTATACCACGTACTTCAATTGGCTTAATGTTAGAATCTTTAGATGAAGGCTTTGAGTTTATTGATGATAGTTTAGTGGTATTAACTTCTAAAGAACTATTCTCATTTAAAACTAAAAGTTCTAAATTTACTAACCGCTATAAAGAGGCTGTTGCTATTAATTCTGAGCAAGATTTAGAACCAGGTGATTATGTTGTTCATGAACAACATGGTGTTGGACGCTTTATTGACATTGTTACTATGGAATTTGATGGTGTGCATCGCGATTTTATCCATATTCAATATGCTGGCACAGATGTTTTATACGTTCCATTAGAACAATTTAGATTAATACGTAAATTTGTTGGTAAAGAAGGCGCTGCTCCTAAACTTAATAAGCTTGGTTCAGGAGAATGGGATAAAACCAAAAAGAAAATTAAAGAACGTATTAATGAAATGGCTGATCGTTTATTTAAATTATATTCAGAAAGAGAACAAGTTAAAGGATTTGCTTTTAAGAAAGATGATGAATTTCAATATCAATTTGAACAACAATTTCCACATGCTTTAACTAAAGATCAAGAGCAATGTCTTAAAGAAATTAAAGAAGACATGGAAAAAAGTGAACCAATGGATCGTTTGCTATGTGGCGATGTTGGCTTTGGCAAAACAGAAATAGCTTTCCGTGCAGCGTTTAAAGCGATATTAAGTGGCAAACAAGTGGCAATGCTCTGCCCTACTACTTTACTTTGCCGTCAACATTATGAAAGAGCGTTAGATCGATTTGGACCGTTTGATGTGAAAATTGCTGTATTTTCTCGACTTATTGATGATTCAAAGCAAAAACAATATATGAAAAGTGTTGAAGATGGCACCATTCATTTAATTATTGGAACACATCGTTTATTATCTAAAGAAATAAAATTTAATAATTTAGGACTTCTTATTATTGATGAAGAGCAAAGATTTGGTGTTGAACAAAAAGAATTAATTAAAGAATTAAAGAAAAATGTTGATGTTTTAACTCTAACTGCTACGCCAATACCTCGAACATTACAAATGTCACTTTTAGGTATAAGAGGATTATCACAAATTAATACGCCACCTTCTAATAGAATGCCAATTCAAACATATGTTATGCCACAAAAAGAGGATACAATTATTGAATTAATTTCTAAAGAATTAGCTAGAAAAGGCCAAGTATTTTATCTTCATAATCAAGTCTCTGATATTTATTCAGTAGCGACAAAATTAGAGAAAAAAGTTAAAGGCTCGCGTGTTGGTGTAGCACATGGCCAAATGGATAAAGATTCTATCGAAGATGTTATGATTAGATTTTATAATGGCGATATTGATGTTCTTGTTTGTACTTCAATAATTGAAACAGGTATTGATATCCCTAATGTTAATATGATTATTATTGAAAATGCTGATAAATTTGGACTTTCTCAACTTTATCAAATTAAAGGACGTGTAGGTCGAGGTAATCGTATTGCTTATGCTTATTTGCTTTATAAACCAGATAAAGTATTGAATGATAATGCAAGAAAAAGATTAAAAGCGATATCTGATTTTACCGAACTCGGAAGTGGCTATAAAATTGCGCAACGTGATTTAATGATTCGCGGTGCGGGAGATATTTTAGGTGCAGAACAAGCCGGCTTTATTGATACTGTTGGTATGGATATGTATTTGCAACTTTTAAAAGAGACAATTGAAGAAAGACAAACAGGTATAAAATCTAATTCTAATAAAGAACAAATAAAAGGTAACTTGTTATTAGATGCTTATTTGCCGAGTGATTATATTGAAAAAATTGATAAAATAGACTTATATCAAGAAATCGATAATATAAAATCATTAGAAGAATTAGATGCTTTGAAAAAGAAAATAATTGACATTTATGGACAAATGCCGAATGAAGTTGAATTATTATTTACAAAAAGAGAGATAACTTATCTTATAGATAGTGATAAAAGTTTTGATAAAATTATTGATAATAAAGATTCAGTGGATTTATTATTATCAATAGAATTTTCAAGCAAAGATGGCGTTGGTGTAGTTCTTTTTAAAGCACTCACAAATTATTTGAAATATATAAAAGTTACTTATAGTAATAAACAAATTAAAATCAAAGTATTTAAAATGACTAATTGGATTAATAAATTAAAAGATATCATTTATGCTATAAAATCATTAGATTATTTAAACTAATTAATAAAACCATTGGATTTTGATAATAATACTATTGAGGTGAAATTATGGAACCAATGGGTGTTTTAAGACGCATCGATGAACTTGGTAGGATAGTTATTCCTAAAGGCATAAGAAGTAGATTAAAAATTAATGAAGGCGATCGTGTCGAATTGATTTTAGAAAATGATACTGAGTTATTATTAAGAAAATATTCACCAATGCATGAAATAAAAGACAATGTAAAAAACATGTTAATTGCTTTAGAAAAAGAATTAAATATTCCTGTTTTGCTATGCAATAACGAAATATTTTTAGCCTCTTCTTCTTTAAAATATGAATATTATATTGAAAAGCCGATTAGCAGCAAATTGCTTAGTTTATTAAATGAAAGAAAAAATGTGGGATTAGTTAATCATAATTTAAGTAACATTAATGAGCCATTAAACTGTATGATTTATCCATTAGCAAAAAATTCTGAATTAATAGGCGGATTAATTATGATAGGAATAAATAATGTTGATGACTTGCAAAATCGAATAATGTTACTATTTCGAAATATACTACTTAGTAATATGTAAAATATGTTAAAATACTAATGGTGATGAAAATTGCGATTAGATAAATTTTTAAAAGTTTCAAGATTAATAAAAAGACGTACAATTGCTAAAGAAATTGCTAGTGATGGAGTAATAGAGATTAATGGTAGAATTGCTAAACCATCAAGCGAAATTAAAGTAGATGATATTTTAACTTTAAAATTAGGAACACATAAATTAACTATTAAAATATTGTCTATTAAAGAAGCAAGCAGAAAAAACGATTCTCAAGATATGTATGAAGTAATTAATGATGTAGTAATACTTTAAGTTAATAAAGCATAACCTTTATAGAGGTGAATTTATTAATGGAAAATCCACAAGCAAACAATTTAATTACATTAAGAAATCGTCAAACATTAGATATTGAAGGTGTAACGAAGTTAGATAGTTTTGATTCAAAAGAATTTATGATGGATACCAATATGGGCTATTTATGTGTAACTGGTACAGATTTAGCACTAGGCCACATGAATCTAGACAAAGGAATGCTTTCTATCAAAGGCACTATCGATAGCGTGAAATTTACAAGCAAAAATAAAGCAAATGTAATAAAAGAAAGTTTTTTAAGCAAATTATTTAAATAATGAGTTTAAAACAACAATTTCAAGTATTCCTAGGATCAATAGTTTTAGGAATGCTTTTTTTATGTATATGGTCTTTATTCAATGCTTGCTTTTATCGCTTAAAAAGGAATTTATTAAGATTACCTTTAGAAACACTTTTATTTTGTGGATTAGCTTTTATTTATTATCGCTTTTTAGTAGTTATCACTAGTGGAGCTCTTAATATCTTTTATCCTTTGGCTTTGTTTTTAGGTGCTTTAATCTATCAAAAGTTTTATTCTCCTTATATAAACAGATATATAAATATAAAAATACAAAAATTAGAAAAAAAACTAAAAACTATGGGCAATAAAGTAATTTTGTTTTATAATAAACATAAGCCAAAAGTAAGGAGGAAGAAAAAGAATGAAATCAAAAAAAGTACGTAATATTTTATCTTTATCAATCTTCTTTGTTGCTATATGTGCAGTTGTTGTTAATGTGGTGATTGTAGCTAAAAATATTAGATATAATCAAGAACTAACACAAGAGAAAGAACGAATTGAAAAAGATTTAGGAAATTCAGATGATGATGTGTATGATATTTACATTGTTGATAATTATACCGTCTATGACGAAAAAGTTATTATAGAGTATTCAAAGTAATGGTCCGCCATTACTTTTTTTCGACAAATAATATAGGTATTATCATTTAAAATAATGTAGAGGTGGTACTTATGAAAAGTCAAAAATATATTGGTGCTATTCTTTTCTTAGTATCGATTATTGCTGTTTTATTTGATAAAGCGTTTTTATTAAATCCTTTTGTTTTAATTGTGTTATATTTTTCATTTTATTATGGTTTAAGTAATTATTTAGTTAATTCACTAGCGATGGTTGTAGTGGCGTTTATTATGTCAAGAAACTACGCGCTTGAAATTGCAGTTATTATCATTACTTATTTATTTTCTACTTGCTTATTTTCTTTGTTATTAAAAAAACCGAGTGTTAAATATTATTCGCTTATTACTATAAATGTATTATTAATTATCGTAACAATGATTTTTTCTTTTTCAATAGATAATATTTGTAATGCTTTAATAAGCGTTTTATTTCAGTTTTTTATAATTAAATCTTTTGAATCATTTATGTTGGGGTTAGAAGATGATACTCATCAGGTTAATATAATTGAAGTTGCAGGTGTTTTGTTTTTTGTTTTATCTTTAACAACTTTTAATGATTCCGTTGCGGTAGTTTTATGTCGTGTTTTATTATTATTTATTGTAATGAAAGCTAAACGAGAAATAACAATTCTTACTTTGTTATTTATTGTGATTTATACAAGTGTGTTTACTAAATTTAGTATAATTACAACAATTTCTATGTATTTTCCACTTATTTTGCTTTGCTTTATTAAAAAAGCAAGAATTGTAACTTATGGAGTTTTATCATTTGCTCTATTATTTATTTCTCCAATTCCTTTTTATATGAATGTGAGTTTTTATGGGATAATGGCTTCAATTATTATTTATGAAAGCATTAGAAGTACAAAAATCGATGATGTTTTTGAACTTATCAATAATATGCCCCAATCTTATAAAACTAAAGAAAATAAATATGCATATGCTATGAACAAAATTGAAGCAATAAATAATTATGTTGCTCTAGTGGATGACACGAATGTAAAAGAATTAACAGATCCATTTAATCAAATAATTAATGATGTTTTAGAAAATGTATGTAAAAAATGTGATCATTATCAATATTGTTCTTTAAAAAATGATTTGCGGTTATTGTTTAAAAGCAAATTAACATCAAAAGATCGAGCGCTAATTTCTGAAAAATGCATTACTCCTTATAAATTAACAATGGCTTTGGCTAATAATTTTAAAGTTTATCAAAAAGAACAATATTATTATAGTTGCTATGTTGACGCTAATAAAAGATATAAGCACTTAATTAAATGCTTAGAAAAGCCGTTAAATAATTGCTCCCTTAAACTAAAAAAGAATAATGATAATATTAAACAAAAAATATTAGAATCAGGATTACATTATTATAAGTGTTGGATGAATAATGGAAATATTGAAGTAATTTTTAATGTTAAAGATTTCAAGGAAGATGATGAAAGATTTGAAGAATTTGTGAATAAATATCTAGCAAATTCTTATCAAAAACATGTACATAAACAAAATGTTTTATCTTCCACTATTCAAGTAAGTTATATTCTAAATAGTGTTCATAACTATGATTATGGTATTGTTTCCAAAGGTTTAAACGATTCTTCTAATGGGGATAACTATTTAATTACTACTAAGAATAATGAATTGATTATTATTTTATGTGATGGAATGGGACACGGAGTCAAAGCAGAAGAATGTTCGAAATTTTTGCTTAAAGCGATAAAAAATCATTTAGAACTAGAAACGAACCTAATTGATATGGTCGGTGACTTAAATAATTTAATGTTATTTCATAATGATAAAGAATTTTATTCCACAATGGATTTTATAAAAATAAATTTAATTTCTTTAAGGACAACTTTATTAAAATCTGGCGCATTTACCACATATTTAGTGCACAATCATGAAATCACAAAAATAAATAAACATAACTTGCCTTTAGGAATAGTTAACGATGTCACTTATGATATAAGCGCAACCGAGCTTGAAAAAGATGATATTCTTGTTATTGTTAGTGATGGAATAGGCGAAAGAATTGAAGAAGATGTTAAGGTATTAACCATTACTCCTAATGTTTCAATGAGCCAACTCGCGCGTAATATCTTTGATGTACTCTTTAAAAATAAACCAATGACAGATGATTCCACTATTATCACAATAAAAATATTGTGATATTATAGACGTGGTGATGTTATGCTTGATTTAGATAGAACAAAAAAATATTTACTTGCGTGTTCTTTTGGCCCTGATTCAATGGCTTTATTTGATATGCTTTTAAAAGAAGGTTATTATTTTTCTGTTGCACATGTAAATTATCATAAAAGAGATATTTCGAATTTCGAAGAAGAGTCAATGCGAAAGATTTGTTTAGATAACAATATAAAATGTTTTGTGCTTGATACTAGTAAACTTCCAAGTCATAAAGGTAATTTCCAAAACTGGGCACGGGTTGTCCGTTATAAGTTTTTTGCTGAAGTTTTAAAAAAAGAAAATCTTGATGCGGTTTTAGTAGCCCATCATTTAGATGATTTAATTGAGACATATGAAATGCAAAAAAGTCGTAATTTAGTTGTGGATTATTTAGGATTAAAAGAAAGCACAATTATTAATGATGTCCCTATTATTCGTCCATTATTAGAATATACAAAAAAAGAATTAAATGATTATTGTGTTTATAATAATGTTCCTTTTTCTATTGATGTATCAAACTTAAGCCCAGTTTATGCAAGAAACAAAATTAGACTCAACTATATTAATAATTTGACTAAAACTGAAAAACTTTTAATTAAGAAAAACATCGATGAAGAAAATAAAGGAAATGAGAAACTAAAAGAAGATATAAAATCTAAAATTGAAGATAACTCACTAGATATTAATGAGTTAAAATCAATGGATAAAAAATCTCAAATTATTGCTTTAGATTTATTGCTTAAAAAGAATAAAATTAATAAGCATATCTCTTCTAGATTTGTAGAAGAAATTGTTAGAGCGCTTAATACAACACAGCCTAATATTTCCATTAAATTAAATGCTAGTAAATGTTTAACTCGTGAATATAATAAATTAAGAATTGCCAGTAATTTATTAAGTAAACAATATTCTTACGTTATGGATAAACCTGGTCAATTAAACACAGAATATTTTTGGCTAGATCTTAAAAATGATTATGCACAATTCCGTCTAAGTTTAGATGATTTTCCAATAACTATACGTCCAGCTTTATCAGGAGATGTTAGTTATATCAATGGCATTAAAAAGAAAGTTAAACGACTTTATATAGATTGGAAAATGCCAATGAACTTGAGAAAAATTTGGCCTTTGATTTTTAATTATAAAGGTGAACTAGTTTATGTGATTAGGTACTATGATAAAAATAGTCTAAACTCGCATAAAGATTTTATTGTAAAATCTTAAATGTTTATATATAATACTTTTATAACGCAGATATTAGCATAAACTAATATTATAAATATTAGGCGTATATATAAGAGGAGGTTATGATTAATGAAACAAAACAAAAAGAATATTCTTAGCTTTATATTCCCATATTTGTTTGTTGGCCTTGTAATTTTAATGATTTCCGCAATATTCCTTTTTAGAGGAAGCGGTGCTGAGAAACTTAGTGCAGCTGAATTGGTTAGCGTATTACAAAACCAAGAAGTCACTAGTTTAAAGCAAACAAGTAAAACAAGACTTACAACATTTGAAGGAACTTATAAAGATGCTGATGGAAAAATGTATGCATTTACTTGTACTATTTCTAATGATACAGATAATTCAGAAGCTTTAGGCGATGTTGAAAAAGTTATTTATACAAGAACAAAAGGTTTAACTGATAAGAATGGTAATCCTGTTGTTGACTCAGAAGGAAATCAAATACTCGTTTCATACTTTGATCCAAAAACAAATTTTGAAATTGTAGATGCTTATCAAACTAACTGGCTTGAAAGTTGGGGCCCAACTATCTTGTTACTATTAGGAACTGGCGTAGTATGTTTCTTAATGTTTAGAGGAATGGCTAATTCTGTTAATGGCTCTAACAATAAGGCAATGGAATTTAATAAATCACGCGCTCGTAGAGTTGATACATCAAAAGTTAAATTTGATGATGTTGCTGGTGCTGATGAAGAAAAAGCTGAATTAGTTGAACTTGTTGATTATTTAAAGAATCCAAAGAAATATTCTGAATTTGGTGCTAAGTTACCAAAAGGTGTCTTATTAGTAGGCCCACCAGGAACAGGTAAAACTTTACTTGCTAAAGCAGTTGCAGGTGAAGCAGGAGTTCCATTCTATTCTATTTCTGGCTCTGATTTCGTAGAAATGTTCGTTGGTGTTGGTGCTGGACGTGTTCGTGATATGTTCAAAACCGCTAAAAAGAATGCACCATGTCTAGTCTTTATTGATGAAATCGATGCTGTCGGTCGTCAAAGAGGTGCTGGTATGGGTGGCGGAAACGATGAACGTGAACAAACTCTTAACCAATTATTAGTAGAAATGGATGGCTTCGATGATAACTCAGGTATTATCGTTATTGCGGCCACTAACCGTGATGATGTTCTTGATCCTGCTTTATTACGTGCTGGTCGTTTTGATAGACAAATTACTGTTGATTTACCAGACCGTAAAGGCCGTGAAGCAATCTTAAAAGTACATGCTCGTAATAAAAAGATTGATCCATCTGTTAACTTTGAAGATTTAGCCAAAAGAACTGTTGGTTTCTCTGGTGCTGATTTAGAGAACGTATTAAACGAAGCTGCTATTTTAGCGGTTCGTGGACACAAATCCATTATTGGACTAGCTGAAATTGATGAAGCAATTGACCGCCGTTATGTTGGACCTGCTAAAGGATCTAGAGAAATGGATCCTTTAGAAAAACGTACTGTAGCATTCCACGAAGCTGGTCACGCTGTTATTGGTTTAAATCTTGAAGCTTCAGATAAAGTTCAAAAGATTACAATTATTCCTCGTGGAAGAACAGGCGGACATGTTCGTCTTGCTCCAGAAACAGATCACTACAATTTAACTAAGAGCCAATTAATTGCTCGTATTGTTGGATATTTAGGTGGAAGAACATCTGAAGAAATCTTCTTTAAAGATGTTTCTACTGGTGCATCTAACGATATTGAAATGGCAACAAGAATTGCTCGTCGTATGGTAACTGAATTTGGTATGTCACCATTAGGACCTATTCAATATGAAAATGATACTGGTTCAGTATTCTTAGGTAGAGATTACAACTCAACTCAAAAGAATTTCTCAACTCAAATAGCTTATGAAATTGATACTCAAGTTCGTAAGATTATTGAAGATGCTCATGAACAAGCAAGACAAATTCTTGAAGAACATATTGAAGATGTTAAATTAATTGCAGAAACATTGTTAAAACAAGAAACAATTACTGCAGAAGAAATCCAATATTTAATGGAACATCGTCATTTAAAATCAGAAGAACCAACTACTGAAGTTAAAACTGATGAACCAAGTGATAAAGGAGAAGGAAAGGCTTAGTCCTTTCCTTTTTTAAAGTATGAAAGTAGGAAATATTGAATTATCTGGTGTTGTTTTCCTTGCCCCGATGGCGGGTGTAACTAATTTGGCGTATCGTGAATTTATGAAACCATTTGGCGTGGCTTTGACTTATAGCGAGATGATTAGCGATTGTGGCCTTATTTATGGGAATAAAGAAACTTATAAATATCTTGATACTAGTGCATATGAAAGACCAGTGGCTTTACAAATTTTTGGCGGAAGCAAAGAAACAATTTTAAAAGCATTAGAAATTATTGAAAGCCGCAAAGATGATTATGATTTTATTGATGTTAATTTAGGATGTCCTGTTCCTAAAGTTACTAAGACTGGTGCTGGATCAGCATGGCTTAAAAGAGAAGATGAATTATTTGATATGATGTCAAGTTTAGTAAAAGCTTCTAAAAAACCAGTTACAGCAAAAATTAGAATTGGTTGGGATGAACAATCAATTAATGTTGAACGTATTGTAACAATATTACAAGATGCAGGTGTTTCTTTAATTGCTATTCACCCCCGTACAAGAAATCAACTTTATAGTGGTGTCGCTAATTATGAACGTATTAAAGATATTAAAAAATTATTACATATCCCATTAGTTATAAGTGGTGATATATTTACTTTAGAATCCGCTATTGAGACGCAAAAACTAACTAATGCAGATGGAATAATGGTCGCAAGAGGTGCAATGGGTAACCCTTATTTAATTACGCAAATTGACCATTATTTTAAAACTGGTGAAATGTTACCACGTATTAGTTTAGATAAGCAATTAGAATATTTAAAAGAATATGCAAATAAATTAATAGATTTAAAAGGTGAAGATGTGGCAATTCGAGAACTAAGAGGTATTGCGCCGCATTTCTTGAAAGGATATCCTAATTTAAAAAAATATCGTGTTAAATTAACAATGGAAATGACATCACTAAATGATTTATTAAACATAATTGATGATATTAAGGTAAATAACTTTTAAAACAAGTTAAAATTTGTTAAAATATGAAAGATTTGAGGTGGAA